>CAYZJV010000008.1:0-66965 GCA_964478945.1 uncultured Spirochaetaceae bacterium
CTACAAGAATGTGGGAGAGGTCATGTAACGACCTTTACGAATTGAGATAGCGAAGCCGCCCTGATTGGGGCGGCTTCAATAATTGTGGGGCCATTCATGCTTCCGGAGCCAACCAACTGTCGATGATGGCTTTCGACGACCTGTTCATCTCTTCCATGAACTCGCTGGTGTGCTTTCTGAAGTAGTAATAGTCGGCGATGGACCCGTTGTTGTCGAATGGGAGACGATGTTGCTCCCGCAACCGTTCCTCTTGTTTTCCAAAGGCTTTCCGCAATTCTTCCAGATGGGGTTCCTGGTAGGTATTCTCCATGAAGATGGAATCCACCGGGCAACGGATGGTCTGGTGGGCCAGGGGACCCTTCGTTTTGGGGTACCCGAAGATCACCAGTGTGGCCACAGCAGTGTATTGCGGTAGATCGAACAATTTTGCGATTTGTTCATGGTTTTCAAGAATATCACCGATGTAGCATGATCCGATGCCCAACGCTTCGGCTGCGATGACCGCGGTTTGGGCTGCTATCAGGGCATCGCTCATTGCCAATAGGAGATCCCCTGCACCTGGAGCTCTCCAGGGGATTCCATTTTCCTCACCTTTTCGAAGTGAGCCTTCTTCACGGAAATAGTTGACCCATTTCCTCACATCGGAAAGGAATAACCAGACCATGGGGGCTTTGGCAATCATCGGTTGGTTGTCACAGAGGACGGCAAGTTTTTCCAACTTTTCTTGATCTGACACTTCTATCACCGAGTAGAACATCATGTTCCCTGCGGTTGGAGCGCGTAAAGTGGCTTGTTGGATGATATGCTTGTGTTCCAACGTGATAGGTTCATTGGTGAAGGCCCTGTGTGTACGTCTTTCCAATAGTAGGGAAATTGTGTTTTCCATGTGGTTCTCCTGGATTCATGAAGTCTTTTCGTACCGTACTGTACTCTCGTGTACCATTCGTATAGTATACAGGGCAGAGGATCGATATGAAAAGTGTGCGTGTCTATTCCTACCGATGGGTGGTGCTTGGTGCCCTTATGGCGGTCATCATGGCCTCTGAAATGCAATGGTTGGTGTTGGCTCCAATCTCCCGGGCTGCGGAGGCTTTCTACGAAGCACAACTCCCAGTCGATTCTTTGATCGGTCCCGATTTGCTCACACTTATTCATCTTGTGGTCTTTGTCTTCATCAGCATTCCTGCTTCACTTGTGATCGATAAGTTGGGGTTGAAATGGACCCTCCGTTTCAGCGGGATCCTCTTGGCGGTTTTCGGTCTGGTGAAAGGCCTCTGGGCACATCATTTTTGGACTGTTGTCGTCGCGCAGGTCGGACTCTCGATCGCGCATGCGCTTATCCTCAACAATGTCACGTTGGTAACCGCCCGTTGGTTTCCTTTGCGGGAGCGGGGCTTTGCAACCGGTTTGGTCTCCTTGGCCCAGTACCTCGGTCTTCTTCTCATCATGATCATCAGTCCCTCGGCAGTGGTGAGTGATCCCCACTTGGCTGGGTATGGTGAAGGAATCCCTGCTTTGTTGCTGTGGTTGGGCATAGCCACTGCGGTGGGAGCGATCGCTGTATTGTTCCTATTCAAGGAAAAACCTCCCACCCCCTCTTCCCTCGAACCGTTCGAAGTCGATGGGTTTCTCACATCATTCGGTATGCTGCTGCATAAAAAGCATATGGGAGGATTCATCGCGGTATTCGGTCTCATGTGGGGGCTCTTCAATGTGTTCATCGCCAAGATCGACAGTATTACGGCGTTCATAGGAATCGAGAATTCGAATGGACTCGTGGGGGTGATCATGCTCTTGGGAGGCATGGTGGGTTCTGTGGTCCTTCCGCTCCTCTCCGATTATCTGAGGAAAAGGAAGATGTTCTTCTTCATCTCGATGATCGGTATTTTTCTCGGTGTTGTCGTATTCACCTCCATCCCGCTCTTGGATTCTCTGTTTTCCACGACGATTCTGGGATTCGTGGCGGCCGGTGTACTTGGATTCTTTTTTCAAAGCGCGATTCCCTTGGGGTATCAATATGCTTCTGAACTGAGTTATCCCGTACAGGAGGCTTCGTCCCAGGGAGTGCTCTTGTTGAATGGGCACTTCATCGGAGTGATCCTGCTTGTGTTCATGAATCTGCAGGGAGGAGTGTTGCTCGAACAAGTCTTGATCGCGAGTGTGGCCCTACTGTTCGCAGCGGTGTTGGCGGTCCTTTTCATCAAGGAATCACCGATCATCGTAACCGAGGACGAACGGTTGAGGGCTGCGGTGGATAAGGAATCGGTGAGACAGGGATGAGAAAAAAATGGGACCGTCGAAGACGGTCCTGGAATCTGAATTGTTCTAGTCTAGTCCTCAGGTGAGAAATCAGACTTGGCGGCGCCACAAAGAGGGCAGACCCAATCTTCCGGAAGATCTTCAAAAGCGGTTCCGGGCTGGACTCCATTATCCGGATCACCCTCTGCCGGGTCGTAGACATACCCACATAGATCGCATACATACTTCTTCATAATGTGTTCCTCCATTTGGAATCTTATGGTTAGGATACCGTGACATATCGAAAAATGCAATGCAAATTGAAATCCTTTCTAATTTACATCACTTTCTTCGTATATCGCCAGTATCTTCCTCAACAATTTGGTGAATTTCTTCTTGAATGAAGAAGGTTCAATGATTTCCACCGTATCTTCACATTGTATGATTCTCAGATAGAGTTCGATGGAATTTTCCGCATCCATCCTGCAGATGGTTTCTCCCTTTTCGTTCTTTTCAAAACGGGGTGTGCTGTGGTTGATGTGTCTGAAAGAATTGATGGCCGATTGTGCCTTGATCTTCATCACAAGGGGTATGAAGTCGATTGAGTCGTATACCTCGTCGTCCTGCTGTTTGTGAAAAGGTTTCAGGTTGTCGGGAATCGTATAGGTCTCGTCCAATATGACAACACTGGTGATTGCTCCAATATCGATCGTGGTGATCGCAGCCGTGTGTCGAAGTCTTCCAGTCACACTGATGGGATTGCGACCGTCCTCCTCTTCCCTAAACCCGATGAAGTAGGGGGCGAATTCGGTCTCCTGAACCTCTCCATCCACCACATGCTGGATTCGAACGATCTTTCCCGAGACCCAGCTGTCGATAAGTGATTCAAGTACGGTGTTGTACTGTCCATTGCGATCCTTCTTCAAATACACCTGTCTATCGATCGATTCGGCGAGACCGATGATGTTGTCGCTTATCTTCGGAGCATATGAGCGCATGTTCATGGCGATCTTCCGTAAACCGGAGGCGAGGTGGGGGTTCTGGAATTCGCTGTTGGTGGCGAGGATTTCAGCCGAAAGGTTGAATGCCAAGGATTCGTATACACTTAGGGAGATGTTCTCCTCTCCTTCCTTGGGTTGCACCTTGATGAGGTTGTTGTCCTCATAGATGTCGATGTATTGCTTCAATTCATCGATATATCTGCTTATGGTCGAACGATGGACCCCAAGCCGTCTTGCGATCTCGGATCTTCGCAACCCCTCCGGATGCGAATGCAACAACAAATCCAACTGTGCGACCCTTTCACCTTTCATCTGCGTTAATCCTCTCGTCTGCACCAAATTGCAACAATACAGTTCAGTATAGCATGGATTTGAGGTTAGACAAGGAAATTGTGTTGCAAATCATGTTGCAAAAAGAAGTATCGAAGCATACAATCTGGCATGGATGAACGATTGACCTTGGTTGAGACGAAGCTTGCGTACTTGGAAGACATGGTGATGACACTGAACGATCTTGTGATCAAGCAGCAGAAGGAACTGGAACTGCTGCGTATCACAAAGGACCGGCTTGAGAGTCGGATCGCGGAGCTCTCCGAGATGGCTCCGGATATTCCCCAACGACGGCCTCCCCACTATTGAAGTCGGTTGCGGTCTGTCCAAGTGGTTGAAGCCACGCAAACCTGTTGTCTCTCCCCCTCCTTGGATATCCTTACCACCTCATGGAACAAAACGGGTTGTTCATCGTTGAACACACTCTCGGACTTTACTCCCGTATGGACCAGAAGCGTATCGTCCCGGAAGGTCTGTGCAAGATAGGAGATGTCCACTTCTGTGGCCAGATGGGTATCACGGAAGGTGAATGGCAATGAATCGAGCATCCATTCGAGATACCTGACATTGTTGACATGCCGGTTGAAATCACAATCTGTATAGAGGATTTTCGGTTCATGGGCGATAATCTGTTCGAACATGCCGGCTTCGAACACGACCCTCTTTCCCAAATCTGGATCGACTGTTTCCTCGGTATCGACTATTTCGAAACGATCCGATATTGAGGTCGGTTTCACCGGACGCTGTCGTTCAAGGTCCATCACCACCCAATGGCTCAATGATTCGAACAAGGCCGTTCCTTCGTGATCGAATAGGCGGCATACCCTGGGGAAATAGAGTTTCCATGGTTGCTGTGGCCATGTTCGCACCTGCAGTGTATTGGGCCAAGTGACATAATGTGCGATCCGCATCCTTGTTCTTGTGACTACCCAGGTCAGGCCTTCCTTTTGCAGGTGGGGAATACTGAGTCCCCTATGGTAGGCGTGTGCTCCGGCAGCCTCCTGCATGACTCTGAAATAGTAGGCCGTATGGGCATGGTAAAAAGGATCGACTTCGTAGCTGTCGAGTTGCAAGTCATCCGTGTAGATACCGTTGGTGATGTTCATGATGTGACTTCCGTCTCCTTGTAGAATCGTAGTAGGGAACGGCCGTATTTCCGCTCATCGATGAATCGCAGACTACCGAATTGCGTCGGCCAGAGTGTTTGTTCCTCGGCGGGATAGTGGATGATGAAGAGTCCTTCGGGTTCCAATATCGTATGATCGGCGACCAGTTGTGCGATCTTCTGTTTTCCCTTCATGGGGAAGGGGGGATCGGCATAGATGATGTCATAACGTCTCTTCGCTTGGGGGAGAAACCGCAATACGTTTGCCACGAACAATTTGATGTCGGATTCCACGAAAGAGATGTTGCCGAGTATCGTCTTTCGTTTCCCTCCGTCCATCTCCACCAGATGCACAGGTTCAGCGCCTCGTGAAGCCGCCTCTATACCCACCAGACCACTTCCACTGAAAAGGTCGAGGAACGACTGGTGGGAGATATTGCCAAGTATGGAAAAGAGTGATTCCCGCATTCTATCCATTGCGGGACGTATTTCTCCAGGAGGACAGGTGATGACCCTGCCACGATAGAGGCCTCCGGTTATTCTCATGTGTCCACCATACGGTGTTGGAAAGATAATTGCAATCAGGTTGGTCAGTTCTCGATGGTCTTGTCTTCGAATGGAGGTGCTTTGAGGAGTACTTCCCGGATTGTGGTGTTGGAGAGGGACACGAGTCCGGGATCGGATGAAAGCAGGAGGTCCACTTCCTTCTTGGCCTTCTCGATTTGCTCGAAGTCTTCGGTGAGACTTGCGAATCTGAGTTTCAGGAAACCCGATTGTCGGGTTCCCGCGACTTCCCCCGGTCCCCTGATGAGAAGATCCTGTTCGGCGATATGGAATCCATCATTGGATTCTTTCATCACCTTGAGTCGTTTCCTTGCATCGTCACCAAGATTCGGTTCATAGACTAGGAAACAATACGATTGCAGGGTGCTTCTTCCCACACGTCCCCTCAGCTGATGGAGTGCCGATAGCCCGAATCGCTCAGCGTGTTCTATCACCATGCAGGTGGCGTTGGGCACATCGATTCCCACTTCCACCACACTTGTGGAAACCAGGTATGCCAATTCCTTGTTCCTGAATCGTTTGAGTATGGAAACCTTCTCCTCTTCGGGAAGCCTGCTGTGGATCAAGGCGGAGGGGATTCCCGGATACATCCGTTCGGAAAGGAGTGTGTACATTGTTTGGACATCACGGAGTGTCGACTCTCCCTTGTCGTCGATTCTGGGATAGACGAAATAGGCTTGGTGGCCACGGGAGAATTCGACTCCGATGGCCGCATACATCCGCTGGCGGCTCTCATTCGCCACAAGATAGGTGGTGATCGGCAAGCGGCCCTCGGGCATGGTTCGAATCGTGGAAATATTGAGATCTCCGAATACCGTCAAGGCAAGGGTCCTGGGTATCGGGGTGGCTGTCATCATCAACACATCGGGAGATCTTCCCTTCTGAAGCAACGATACCCGTTGCACCACTCCGAAACGATGCTGTTCGTCTATGATGATATATCGCAGGTGTTTGAATTCGACTTCATTCGAAAAGAGGGCATGGGTTCCGATGATAATGTCGATTTCACCATGCGACAATGCCGCAAGCAAGAGTTGCCGTGATTTTCCCGTCACCGAACCGGTAAGGAATGCCAGTCTGATTCCAAGTGGTTCGAGCCATTCGGCGGCTTTTTCCGCATGTTGCCTCGCCAAGAGCTCGGTAGGTGCCATAAAGGCCACCTGTCCACCCGTTTGTATGACCTGCAGTGCGGATATCCATGCGACAAGTGTTTTTCCGGAACCCACATCACCTTGGAGCAGCCGGTTCATGGAATCGGATTGCCCAATCTCAACCGAGATTTCGTCCAATACGGTCTGTTGGTCCCTGGTGAGTGAAAATGGAAGTTGGGCTATGAACCGCTTCTGTAGTTCCGACAGGCGTATCGAGGGAATTGGTTGCTTCGTTTCCTTGATTCCATTTCTTCTTCTACTCATCAGCAACAGGTAGAACAATTCCATGAATCCCAGGGTTCTTTGTGCTTCCGTCGCCTTCTCAAGGTTGGGCGGATGGTGGAGGTTTCGAATCGCTTCGTCGGTTGTCATCAGGTTGTGCCGATTCATGATCTCCTGTGGCAATTCATCGGCGAAATTGCGATGGAGAGCGAGTACGGAGGAGACGTCTCTTCTGATGATCCTTTGTGTCAGTTCACCGCTTAGAGGATAGATTGAAAGTAATGTTCCGAAATTTCCAGGCATCGAGCCATCTGCACGCAATGGCAACATTTCGAACTGGCTGCTCTGCAACTCATGGAAATTGTGTTGGAACTGGCCATACAGATAATAGTGTGAGCCGGTGTGGAATACGCGCTCGAGAAAATTTCGGCCGAAACAGAGCAAGGCGGCCTTTCCATCGCCTTCTCCGCTCACGTCGCGAACAATGACCTTCAATGTTCGTTTTTTTCCACCTCCGAAATATCCTTTGGAGATCACCTCCACCAGTGTGTTTGCGGTCTGTCCATCCTGGAGATTGCCCAGCGGAACCAAACGGGAACGATCCTCATAGGACCGTGGAGAGAGCAACAATAGATCGCCAAGCGTGAAAACGGAGAGGTTCGCATAGTTCTCACCAAGACGTTTGCCTACTCCTTTGAGTGTGGTGACAGGATCGGTCAACTCCCGAATGAACACCGGATGCACCTAGAATGGGAGGTTCGCCAACCATTGGACAAGAAGATTCACCAGTATCGCAACAGCAATATAGACGGCTATCGTGAATATCAGGGTAGTCCAGAGCAGGACCCTGTCGGAGACCTCCTTTCCTTTGAAGAACATGCCGTGGACGGTATCCAAGGGTCTTCTCAACCACATCTCCAACATCGAGATGTATTGGATTGAGTTGGGAGTCCTCCTATAGGAGAAAAAGAGTCTCGCACCCACCAGTACGGCGAAGATTCCTATGATGAGGGAACCTATCGACCACCACAGGGATTGTACTATGGTGGCGAGCATATACCCGAGCGATATCTCTCCGGTATAGGCGAATGTCTGTAAAATCCTTTGTACGATATTGATTACGATGAATGCCACGATGGGGGTGAAGTCGACTCTTCCACGACGGAGAAAGGAGATTCCCTTGAATAGATTGAGATAAGGATCGACGATCTTGGCCAAAATGCTTGAAAATCCCCCATCCGTTCCCTGTGGTCGTATCGGGTTGAACCATTGGAGAATGATTCTGATGATGATGAGCATGTTGTAGATCGACAACAATACCGATAACAGTCGTGCAAATTCCCTCATATGTGCACCTCCCTCCTTAGTTGAACCAAATGTCGGAGACGGCTTGGTGTGTCTTCAATGATGCGATGAATTCATCGCTGTAGGCAACCGAGAATTCCCTTCCGGCCCTGATGGCGGTTTCTTCCTTTGGTGCTCCTTCGGGTTGGTCTTCTCCAGGTTCTTCCTCGATGGAATTGTCTTCGATCAAATGGATCATGAGCGTACAATTGCCCCGATAGGTGATACAAGTGTCCACAATATTTCGCAAGGTGGTCTGGGTACACAGGTCCTTCACCAGCACCATATGTGCTTCACGTATGGCTTGTGGTTCCAGACTTTCGGGATCCACCACCGATTCGAGCACGTATGAGAGCTTGTCCTGCCTCTCTTCGAGTTTTCCCTTGAATCCATAGATGCCATCCGCCCGGACCGTCGCTTCGCACTCTTTCCACACCTTGGGAAAAGCCACCGCTTCGACCGATCCGTTGAAATCACTCAATTGCAAAAAGGCCATCCTATCCCCTGCACCACCTTTGGTGGTGATTTCCCGTAGTCCGGTCACCATTGCCACAAGGTTGACGGGCCTGCTGAGCGGGAGTCGGTCGGGTTGTCCCAAATCGACGGTAACCGATCTTTTCCATACATCCCTATACATGTCCATAGGGTGGCCGGAGACATAAAAGCCGAGAAGATCCTTCTCAATCTCCAATTTCTCCAACAAGGTGGAGTCGGGCAACATATCCATCTCGAAGGTTTCCATGGCAGCTTCTTCCTCGGCATCGAACAGGGACGCTTGTCCGAACGCTTCGCTTTCCTTCCTCTTCTGGACATATTTCAACGCCGATTCCATGTTTGCCATCAACGTGGGTCGGTTGTCTCCCAATCCGTCGAATGCTCCCGATTGGATCAAGGATTCCAGCAACTTCGAGTTGAGTGCCCTAGACTCGCTTCTGTAGAGGAAGTCGAGGAAATTGAGGTAGGGACCGTTTTGGTTCCTCTCCCTCAGGATACTCTCGACCGCAGCTTCACCCACGTGTTTGATTCCTTGCAAGCCATATACGATTTTTCCGTCCACCACGGTGAAATGCTTATCCGATTTGTTGATCGAAGGTGGCGTGATTTCAAGCCCCATCCGTTTGGTTTCATCGAGATACTGGGCGAATTTGTCGGGACTGTTGATTTCATTGGTAAGGTTTGCAGCCATGAATTCGGCTGGAAAGTTGGCCTTCAAGTATGCGGTATGATAGGCGACCACGGAGTAGGCTGCGGCATGGGATTTGTTGAATCCATACCCTGCGAATGGAAGGAGCATCTCAAATATTCCTTCCGCGACTTCTTTCGAATATCCTTTGTTTGCAGCCCCTTGGATGAAGTTCTTCTTTTCCTTCTCCATCACTTCAGCCTTCTTCTTTCCCATCGCACGACGGAGAAGATCGGCATTTCCCATCGAGTACCCTGCGATGGTTTGGGCTACTTTCATCACCTGCTCCTGGTAGACGATGACTCCATAAGTGGTTTTGAGGGCATCCTCCAGATCGGGATGGTAATACTCGATTGCCTTCCTTCCATTCTTGGAATCGATGAATTTGGGGATGTAGGCCATGGGTCCGGGACGGTACAGCGCGTTCAAAGCCACCAGGTCTTCGATTGAATTGGGTTTCGCATCCTTCAGGACCCGCTGCATACCTGCGCTTTCAAACTGGAATACACAGGCACTGTCTCCCCTTCCGAGCATTTCGAAGGTGGTTCCGTCCTCTTCGTCGATTTCGGCAACGGAAAAATCGGGGTGTTTCTTGCGGATCAAATCTTCGGTATGTTTGATCAAGGTGAGCGTTTTGAGGCCAAGAAAATCCATTTTGACCAGACCGCAACCTTCAAGCATATCCATCGTGTATTGCGTGGAGACCGCTCCAGTCTTGGGATCCCTATACAACGGGACATAATCGGTGAGTACACTTTGTCCGATCACGACACCTGCGGCATGGGTCGAGGTGTGTCGATTGAATCCTTCCAGTCGTTTCGCCACATCGAACAACTCGGCATACACTCCTCCGCGCTGTTCGAGTTCCTGCAGTTCGGGTGTGAAGTCTATGGCTCCTTGTACAGTGAGTTTCCTCGGCTTTTTGGTCACTTCGTCCTCGGGCAAGCTGTCGGGGATGAGCCCCACGATGCGTGTCGCTTCCGCAAAGGGGATGTCCAACACCCGGGCCACATCCTTGATCACCGCCTTCACCTTCAGTGTACCGAAGGTGGCGATCTGCGCAACCCGGTCCGTGCCGTACTTGGCGGTTACATAGTCGATGACCTCTTGTCTTCTCTCATAACAGAAGTCGATATCGAAATCGGGCATCGAAACACGTTCCGGATTGAGAAACCGTTCGAATATGAGGTTGTACTTGATGGGATCGATATCGGTGATGGTCATCGCATAGGCCACAAGGGAGCCTGCTCCGGAACCTCTTCCGGGACCGACAGGAATATCGTGTTGCTTTGCCCAGAAGATGAAATCCCAGACGATGAGGAAATATCCGGTGAATCCCATGCTTATGATGACATCGAGTTCATAGTCGAGTCTCTTCTGCAATTCCTCGGTGATGGTGGGATACCGCTTCTCCAATCCTTGCTGGGCGATATGCCGCAGATAATCATCGGGAGTATCGAATTCAGGTGGAATCCCATAGGCTGGGAGTAGGGGACCCGGTTGGCTGATGGTGAGGTCACATCGTTGTGCGATGCGGTTCGTATTCTCCAATGCTTCGGGAATCCAATCGAATAGAGCCGCCATCTGCTGTTCGCTCTTCATATAGAATTCCTGGGAGTCGAATCGCATGCGGTCCGTATCGTTCTTCTTCTTGTTAGTTCCTATGCAGAGGACGATGTCCTGCGCATTGGCATCAGATTCCTCAATGTAGTGGATATCATTGGTGGCCACCAAGGGAAGATTCAGTTCCCTGGCCAATTTGACTATCTGTGGATTCACCTGCTTTTGTTCAGGCAGTCCGTGGTCCTGAAGCTCAAGATAATATCGCTCGTCATCGAAGACGGATGAATAGAAAGCAGCCCGTTCCTTTGCACCCTCCCAATTGTTGCCCAACAGGAGTTGGGGAATTTCTCCTGCGAGACATGCGGAAAGGCAAATGAGCCCTTTGTTGTGTTTGACCAACAGTTCGTCACTGATGCGAGGTTTGTAATAGTATCCTTCGGTGTAGGAAATGGAGTTGAGCAACATGAGGTTCCTGTACCCCTCTTCATTCATTGCCAATAGAACCAGATGATAGTAGCGGCTGCCACTCATGGTGGTCGATTTCAAGGTATGGGATTCGGGATTCACATAGAATTCACAACCTACGATCGGGGTGATGCCGTTTGCTTTGCACTCTTGGTGGAACTTGAGTGCACCAAACATGTTTCCATGATCCGTGATCGCAACATGAGTCATTCCAAACTCTTTCGCCTTCTTGATATAGCGATGTATCGGAGCAGCTCCGTCGAGTAATGAATAGTCGGTATGGTTGTGCAGATGTACGAATCCGGGCATGCAGATCTCCTTGGTGGAGCCCATTGTACCATAAGGCGAAATTAATTCGTAGCCTATCGTTCGGAGAGACTTTGGGCATTCAATTCATGCATTGCCGACTCCACGAAGCCTCTGGCCCGTTCGAGTTGAATGGGTGGAATCTCATGTTCCGTGGAAGCCAGTACTTCTTCCATGACGCTTCTCACCACCCGTTCTATCTGGGATGAGGAAAGGGGCAATAGTGTTCCGTGCATCATCATGTCGAGCTCTTGCGGAACGAGCAACAGTGATGTGGGAAATCCCACACATAATCTGAAGCGGTTGATCACCGCTTGGTTGTAGAAGCAGGCGAAGGAGAGAAACACGGTTTCATGGGGATTTGCCAGTGGATTCGTTGGTGAGATGAAATAGGAGAAATTTTCCCTCTCGAAGCCCAATCGTATTCGTGTGACCACTTCATTCCGTTTCAATTGCAGTCGTCCCTGCCGATCATAGAGTCGTCCCATGTCGAGCCACTTGGTCTCTGTTTTGGGTCCCAGGCAGGTTTTTGTCTCCACTTCAGCCTGCAATGCCAAGAGGGAACAGGGCAACGACAAGCGGAGGTCCCTGGTGCAGATGGCGCCTCCTGTGGTCATCTGTCTTCTCACGATCATTGTCCCCGAACGTTCCAGAGTCGTGTGGAGCAGTCCCGGCAAGACTTGTTTTCCCACAGTGAGCAATTGTTCGAAAGTGACCATCGAACCGATCTCAAGAAAGCGGTCGGTCCTATTGATCCGTTTGAGCTCGGGAACTTCGGCGAGATAGATGATGTCGTTGCTGTCTTTGGTGGGATAATAGTCGGGACGACTCATGATATAGGTACCGCCAGCCCAGAATGTCGCATTGGGAAAGCGGGTGGAGGCCGATATCAGATCATTCATTGTTTTCGGGATATGGACCGCGGGTGACCTAATACCTTCGTACACGTCTTCTCCTCCGATAATTCGCAGCCGATCTGAAGATGTCCAGCATTTCATTCGCATCGAGACAGGGACAACGGTTCAATCCGATTTCCCTCACTATGGTTTCCGTTGTGGGTTCCTCGTCATGTCTTGCTCCGGCTTCCGACTTCACGATCATCTGCAACAGTGACTCGAAAATCAACGTTTTCGATGCATAGCAATGTGGACAGGGATGACTTCCCGTATCCTCGTAGGCCCTCTCCATATCATGCCAAAAACGGGTTTTCCTATAACCTTCGAACGTGAGGACCTTCGAACCCTTGAGCCTGAAGGCGGGGATAAGACAGGAAAGCACGGCCTCTTCATTCAACAGTACGATACAATTGCCACAATGCCCATCGCGGCAACGTGAAGGCATAGCCGCTGTTTCGAGTTCATCCATGAGGATGAGATTCAACGGCTTGTTGGAATTCACAGTGAGTAGTAGGTGCTTATTGTCTATGGTACATTCGATTTTCATACGGTTCTCCGTATATGGCCGATGATGTCTTCGCTTGTGATCGGCATGGTGGTCGCTTCACAATTCAAGGCTTGTGAAAGTGCCGCCGCACCGGAAGCCATCACCATCGCCCTAAGTGCAGATGTGGCGGAAGAAGGAAAGGCCTGTGAACCAAGGGTGTTCACTTCGATATCCATTAGAGGAGCATTGCCCTCGATCTGCCGTGGAAGGATGTTGCATTCGTTGAGGCTGGAGTTGATGATGTGACGGAATTTCACCCTGAGACGCTGGATGTCGGGTGTATTGCTGAATGAAAACCGTCCCCAGACCCTTCGTGCCTCAACCTCCAAAGTGATGGTGTTCACCTCTAGCTCCAGGATCAGGCAACCCCAATTCTTGCTCGAGAACATTGGACCCGACGATGTGTTGAGCACACTTCTGGCGGTGACCGATTCGGTTATCGGCAGGGGTTCCTGAAACCGCTTTGCCTTTATCGCGGCGCAGCATTGGACGATCATCATCGCCGACCGTTCCACATCCAAGGAGAGGACTTCCGGTCCGGTGTCCACCATATGTGCCGTATCGGGTTCAATGAACACGACATTGTCCTTGTCCATAGAAAGTTCCTTGGCCACCACCGACTTCCAGAGGGTGACAGTCTTTCTGCTGGCGGAAAAGCTGCTGTTCACCAGTACACGGTTCTTCGCATCGAGCGTGATTGCGATCTTGGCCGAGGAGTGGAAAGGTGATTCCAAGGCGAACCCGCTGATACCTGCTCCACATGCGATGCCAATCCCACGGCTGTAGTTGAGGAAGGTGGAGATCGAGCGTTTCGATTTTCTTTGCAGCTCATACACCGAGTGGTGTCTGGCGAAATCGGAGACGGCACAGGTTTCCGCGATCAGGTCCCGCAACTTGGAAGACGGCAGCGTCTCAAGTACGGAGCTCCTTTCCTTTCCATCCCCATAATGCTTGATTCTCCAATTGGAAGGATTGGTTTGGCGCATACTCGCAATTGCAGAGGCATGTGCTTCGGATGAGAACAAGGCGGAACTATATCCCAAGTCTCCAAAAAAATGGGATGGAGGAGAGTGCGACTCCACAATCTTCACCTGTGCACTGAATGCCTCCAGTTCATACAGGGGAATGAGACCGGCAAGGATTTGTTTGAACAACTCACCGGTGAACAGGGGGAACGCACCCTGGTCCACCACAGCCTCGACCTCTTCCGCCAACGGATTTCCCTTTTCATCCAATGCCGTCTTCCTAGTGATGGTCAAAGGGCTCTTGTAGGTGGGAAATCGGGATGCGACCTGAACCCGACTGTTGCTCTTCAAGGTTGCCAATGCCGCAATGGCAGATAGTATGGAAGGATTCACCAGCTTCTCGTCCCTAGGTGAAAAATGGGGCAAGGGATGCACCACCACACTCTTTTTGGTTCTCCCACACACTGCGGCCACCGTATCCCTGACATGAAAGGGCCATTGGGTGGGAACACTCGCATGGAGGGCCCCATCCTCCAACCATGTGGTCGCCCAGGTAACCGTATCCTCTTGGGTCCACACCCTTCGGTCCACATAGGTCCTTTCGATGGTGTTGGCTGGTTCGTTGAAATGGTTCTCGATATTTCCCCAACGGTAATGGATGGGGGAGTGCTCGTGTTTGTGGTGGTAGGGTCTCACCTCGGCCGACAGTTGGAAATCGATCTCGACTTCCCTCGACTTCACTTCGACCATTTCGGGGTCTGGCCCGAAAAGCGCAATAATTGGTTGTCCCCGGTAAGAGATGTCGCTTGATGCGAAAAGGGGGAACCCGTCCCCAAACACATCCACCAGATTGTCGCCGGGAATGTCTTTTGGACCGAGAAGAAAGAATCTTGGATCCTTTTTTGGTGGAGTGATCCCTATGATCGATCCCGAATCGATGCTCGAACGAATCACGATGCCGTGGATAGTCTGTGGTTGCTCGTCAGATTTACCAGCCATGGGGTTCCGCTTCCGTCCTTCAAGGGTTAAAATACCATTTTACCCATGGGTCCGCAATGGCAAAACCCAAGAAAGCGGCTATACTGTAGCGGTCGAGGAGTATACATGGAAGATTTCGCACAGGCGAAGATTGAAATCGCACGGCTTTCGGATGAACTGCAACGACATCAAAAACTCTACTATCTCGAGGCGCGTCCAGAGATCAGTGATCTGGAATATGACAAGCTCATGGATCGGCTTGTCGAACTTGAGAACCAATACCCTTCGTTGAAATCCCCCTTTTCCCCTTCGCAAAGGGTGGGTAGTGATCTCGGAGCCTCGTTCCCCGAGGTGACCCATACGGTTCCGGTCCTCAGTCTCGACAAGGCATACTCTTCCGATGCGGTGTCGCAATGGATCGAGCGTGTACGCAATAGAGGGGAACAAAGACTGGCATTCGTTGTGGAAGAGAAGATGGATGGCGTCTCCCTGGTGCTCTATTACAAGGATGGTGTGCTCGACAAAGCCGTTACAAGAGGCAATGGATTCGTCGGCAATGATGTGACCGCCAATGCGAAGACCATCTCATCGGTTCCACTGCGACTTTCCCGTCCGATCGATGTGGCTGTGAGGGGAGAAGTGTTCCTTGCGAAAGCCGATTTCGAGCAACTGAATCTTACCATGGAAGTTCCCTACGCCAATCCAAGAAACCTGGCGGCCGGCACCCTACGAAGGATAAAAAGCAGCGAAACGGCACGGATACCCTTGCGCATGTTCGCCTATGAAGCGAGTTTCCCCCCTGAAGAACAAGTGGATACCCACGTCGAAGTCTTGGGGAAGTTGAAGTCCCTGGGGTTTCTTGTCAATCCTTCGATGGCGATCTTCGCCGAGAATCACTCGAAGGCAATGGAGTTGTCGAACCATCTTTGCTTACCCGATCTCCATATCGCCGATTACGGGGAACTATCCGAATATATCGTGAAGAAAAATACATTGCGCAATTCTTTGCCCTATGAAATAGATGGACTGGTGGTCAAGGTGAATGAATTGGCTGTGAGGGATTTCTTGGGCTACACCGGCCATCATCCGAGGTGGGCATTGGCCTACAAGTTCGAAGCACCCGAAGCACAGACGGTGGTGAAGGGGATCGATGTGCAGGTTGGAAGAACCGGCAGGATCACCCCTGTGGCACGTGTGGAGACGGTGAAGGTGGGAAATTCCATGGTTTCGAATGTAACCCTGCACAACCAGGATTACATCAATCTCTTGGAACTCTCCATCGGCGATTCGGTCGCCATTTCAAAACGAGGGGACGTAATTCCTGCGGTTGAACGTGTGGTGGAGAAGAATGAGGAGGGCAATTCGACTTGGACCATGCCCACACGATGCCCCTCCTGCGATACGATCCTTGTGCGTCAAGGGGCCCATATCTTCTGCCCGAACGAGAGCGGATGTCCCGATCAGATCATGGGTCGGGTGGTCTTCTTCGTCGGTAGGGACCAGATGGATATCGAGGGGTTCGGACCCGAAACCGTCTCCTTTCTCATGGAAAAAGGTTTGGTGAAGGATATCCCCGACATCTATACCGTCGATTATGCAGGTCTTGTCGGAGAGCCGGGCTTCGGAGAGAAGAAGGTCGCTTCCCTTGCGAAAGCTGTGGAGGAGAGTCGCAATCGTCCTTTCCGCACAGTGTTGGTGTCGTTGGGAATCCCCGATTTCGGGAAAAAGGCAGTCGATTTGTTGGTCTCGTCCGGTATTGTGACCATGGATAGGTTGTTGGAGCTTGTCGATACGGATACTACGACTCCCTTGCTTGCAATAAAAGGGTTTGGTCAAAAGACAGTGGATTCACTTTTCGCCTACCTGTCGGATGTACATATGCGGGAGAGGATCGCGAGATTACGCAAGTGCGGGTTGCAGTTCGAGGAACATGATGTGGCTACCTCCGAACAGTGTGAGCAGGTGTTCTCTGGACAAACGTGGTGCGTCACCGGAAGTTTCACCCATTTTTCACCGCGATCCCTGGCTTTGAAGGAGATTGAATCACGTGGGGGAAGAACCACTGGTGCTGTGACCGGGAAGACCACCCATCTTTTGGCGGGAACGGGAGCCGGATCCAAATTGCAACAGGCCATCGGATTCGGAACCACTATTGTTTCCGAGGAGGAATTTCTCAAAATGTTGGAAGGGGAAGGATGAAGATGGATGAGATCGCCATACGATTGAACAGGGTATTGGATGAAACCATAGTTGGGAAGATGTTGTCCCCTTATGGGAGGCGCGCCTTCTTTCCCAGAGGTATTGTCGCCCAAAGTCAGGAAGCTTCCGGTTTGGCCCATCATGCGAACGCGACGGCAGGAGTGGCCCTGAGTCGTGGACACCACCTCTCCCACAGCATGTTCGCATCCCTTTCAGCCGATGTTGGGATAGACCGTATGGTGGCATATGCTCCTACTGCGGGGGACAAGGAGTTGAGACAAGCGTGGTTGGAAGGTATGCAGCAGAAGAATCCTTCGCTCGCACATGCCCAAGTGTCGTTGCCTGTGGTGACCGCCGGATTGACCCATGCGCTCTCAGTGGCTGCGGATCTGTTCGTAGGGCCGGAAGATACGGTGATCGTTCCGTCTCCGGCATGGGACAATTACGAACAAATATTCGCAGTACGCAAAGGCTGCACCATCGTTTCTCCAAGTCTCTTCGATGCCGATTTGCACTTCTCCATCGATGATCTGGAAAGGGCAATCGATGGGGTTTCCTCCCAGAAGATCATGGTAGTGCTCAATTTTCCCAACAATCCCACCGGGTATACTCCCACAGAGGGTGAAATGGCTTCACTTGCAAGCATGCTGATGGGAAAGGCGGCAACGGGCAAGTCGCTGGTGGTGATGGTGGATGATGCCTATTTCGGATTGTTCCACGACTCGTCGGCATGCAGGGAATCATTGTTCACCCTCTTGTGCGATGTCCATGAAAACCTGCTTGCGATCAAATGTGACGGTGCAACCAAGGAGGCGATGGTTTGGGGATTCAGGATTGGATTCATCACCTTCGGAGCGAAAGGTTTGTATGGTGAGGTCCTTGAAGCTCTTGTCCAGAAGACCATGGGTGCGATTCGCTCTTCGGTTTCCAGCTGTTCCAGGATAGGCCAATCCCTCCTGCTCGATGCCATGAGGGATAGCCGGTATCTGGAAGAGACGGAAAAGGTGCAGCGCATCATGGCCGAAAGGTATGCTATAGTGAGACAAGAGATCAATAAGAGGAGCGGTCATCCATTGCTTAGACCCTACCCTTTCAACTCGGGGTATTTCTGTACACTCTCGTATGGGGGGGATGCGGAGGTTCTGCGGCGTCATCTCTTGGATCGCTATGGTATCGGGACCGTCTCGTTGGGCACCCATTTGTTGAGAATTGCTTATTCGGCGGTTGATGCGGATTTGTTGCCGGAATTGATGGATACGGTCTACCGGGGAGCTGAAGAGTCATGGACATGAAGACAAAATTGTATCTTGTTGACAACCAAGGTGAGAAGTTCATGGGAATCGGTGTACTCTGGTTGTTGAAGAGGATTGATTCGGCAGGATCGTTGCGGGCTGCGGCCGCCACGCTCGGCATCTCCTATTCGAAGGCCTACACGATGGTGAGCAACCTTGAACAGAAGATCGGGGTTCCTGTGGTGAACCGCAAGCGGGGAGGAGCGGATCATGAGGGATCCTCATTGACTGCATTCGGTGAACGGTTCATAGCATTGTATGATGGGTTTCAAGAGGACGCGAAACGGAGGTTGGTGGAACCCTTCGAGGTGTTTTCCAAGAATTTAGAGAAATTGTTGCAAGATTATACGCAAGATGAGGAGGAGAGGGCCCATGAATGAGATCAATTTGAAGAACAGGAAATACGATTTCATCGTTCCCAACCTGGGGAAACCGAAGATCAACTCACCGATCAAGATGTCCACATCGATAGATGATGGTCTTGCGGATTATGTGAGCGAGGACAAGAGGGTGTATTTCGGGATCGATGCGAAGATCAACGAGAAGGGAGAGGAGGTTCCCGAATTCCACGATACGGTTGAAGTCGCCGGTCCAAGGGAGAAGATCTACTTCAATCCCGCCCATGTGCATGCGGCCATCGCCACCTGTGGTGGGATCTGCCCAGGACTCAACAATGTCATCAGGGCTGTGGTGAGGTGTTTCTGGTATCGGTATGGTGTCCGTAGGATCTCCGGAATTCAGTTCGGGTATAGGGGATTGTTGGAGAATAGTCCCTATCCTCTGGTCAAACTCGATCCCGATGTGGTCGATGACATTCAGGAGAAGGGTGGATCGATTTTGGGAAGTTCTCGGGGTGGAGGAGACAAGGTGGAGGAGATCGTCGATTCCCTCGAACGTCTCAACATCAATATTCTGATCACCATCGGCGGTGATGGAACCCTGCGTGGTGCGAATGAGATAGGGGATGAGATACGGAAAAGGGGATTGAAGATCGCAGTGATCGGTGTTCCGAAAACAATCGACAACGACCTGTCCTTCATCCAAATCTCCTTTGGTTTCGATACTGCGGTGGCCCATGCGGTTCCTGCGGTGAGAGGCGCCCATACCGAAGCGAAGGCTTCGGTGAATGGAATCGGTTTGGTAAAGGTCATGGGGCGCGAATCGGGATTCATCGCTGCAAGTACCGCTCTTGCCATGAGTGATGTGAATTTCTGTCTCATACCCGAAAATCCCTTCGACTTGGATGGTCCCAACGGTCTGCTGGCCCATTTGAAGCGTCGTATCCTGGACAGGGGGCATGCGGTCATCCTTGTTGCCGAAGGTGCAGGTCAGAATCTGGTGGAGGAGACGGGAGAAAAGGATGCTTCGGGCAACATAAAGTATGCCGACATTGGAATCTTCCTCAAGGATCGGATAAAGCAATACTTCAGTGACGAAGGGGTCGAAATGAGTTTGAAGTACATCGACCCGAGCTATATCATCAGAAGTGCCCAAGCCAATCCCAACGATTCCATCTATTGCTCACGTTTGGGCGCCCATGCGGTCCATGCGGCGATGAGTGGGAAGACCCAGACACTGATCTCTCTGGTGAACAATAAGTTCGTCCATATACCGATAAAGGTCGCGGTGGCTGAACGAAACCACGTCAACACCGAGGGTAGTCTCTGGCGTGATGTATTGGAGAATACTCGCCAACCGGCATCGATGGTCAATCGTTAATTGTTTCTTTCATAAGGTTTTTCCCATGCCCCGGATATTAAATGTTCGGGGCTTTACTTGTATGTGGCAAGAGCTTTTCATAAAGTGTGAGAACTGCTCTTTATATTAATTATATGTGAAATAGAGAATATTAAAACAGAATATTGACACTTATAGTGAAAATGTAATCGTTTTCTTGCTCCACAATCTCGGAGCCCTCATATGATTTAAGAAATTTTCGTAATTTTCACAAAAACATCTTGATTCTTTTTTTAGTTCTCGGTACATTTGCATCGAAAGGAAAAACGAGTGGATGATTCCTTCCGATAAAATGGACTCCATTCAATTGACTTTTCATAACCTCCTTTTTGTTCCCCCTGGGTTTAACCTCCTTTTCCCCAGGGGGTTTTTATTTGTCTGTAGTTGTGAAGCACCAGCCTGAAGAAAATCCATTACTTCTCCCATGACCCATTGCAGGGTATGCGTTGGCAGAGGACTGCACATGCCTTGAATTCGGAAGTGTTCGGTGCTTGGTCAGGTCTTGGCTGGTTGTGGGACTCTCGTCGGCATCAATCGTGGTGGGAGGATATCCAATGAGGGCTTCCAGTTTGTTGAGGCGCAATTTCTATTCGAAGTACCGCTGGTGATCGGGCATCCGGTACAGCTCGCCGCTTGAGTCGTATGGGATGGATGAATATTGCTGTAACGGGAATCCTGTGTGGTCTTCCTCGTGAGAAACGGAGAATCCTTCATAACTTACATGAAGTTAATTTTCGTGTGCCCACTCGTGTATGCGGTAGGGACAAAACAAATTTGCTGCTACTTATAAAAACAAGACATATGACAAGAGATAATTATATCTTGCCATGCCATAACGCGTACTTGAGAATAATTTTGTAATAAGCAAAAAAGTGAAGATGCTATGATATTGGGTAATTTTTGACACTTCTAATGAATTGGTGAGATGCTATACAGATGTACTCATAAATATTTTAAATATAGTAAATAATCTATTCTCTTCAAACTGATATACTAGACGTCACATGAAAAAAGTATAAAATTGAAAACTATCCTAAAGGTGAAATAGTTAGGATAGGAGGAAGTATATGAGTAAGCGTACAGTATCGAAAGGTCTATTATTGTCGATCGTACTGTTGACAATAGTAGCCTTTGTCGGATGTGAGATGGCTGGCTATGACATAACAGAAATCAACTCGTTGGAAAGTAGAAAGCCAAGTGTGAAGCAGGTGGAGACCACCCCTCCCATCATTTTTGAAGGGACACAGGGTGCAGTGGTGCCGGTCGATGAGATCTTCCAGTACGAGACCCGATGGGGTTCGGATGATCCGCGTTACCGGGAATTGGCCGATCTCAATGAAGATGGAATAGTGGATAGTTGGGAAGTGGTTGCCGAAGATGCCACCCATGCGCTCGTGGGCGAGCGTTTCATCGGGTATTACAGCCGTTCATTTGGTCTTTGGGCAGGACAAGACAACTATGCAGGTGAGGTGACCATCAGCAATGGAACAGATGGAGTGACGATTTCCGTGGATACCACGACTGCTGCCGATGTGGCCGAATACCACATCTATGCCTACACCAGTGCAGATGCTTTGCCTGACAAGCGACCTGCTCCGGGTCTGGCTCCCTATGTGTTGGAGAACGTGGATGCCGATTCGTTCGAAGTGTTCTTGTCTTTCGAAGAGCTTGGTGGGACAGTGGACACCACGTACTATTTCATCATCCATGCAGCCTTGGTTGCAGATGGTGAGGGTGGATCCGGCACCTCATTGGCCGGGGAAACCGCGTATGCGGCGGGAGGGGATACCCCCGATTTCACCGGTAAGGGTGCGTGGTTCTATGTGGTGGGCTATACCGCCGTTCCCTACTTTGAGCCGATCATCGAACCGCTTGGAACCTCTGATGACGATGGAGATGATGATGTTGCCGGATGGGCAAATCAAACCGCATATGCTGGGAATTCCGAGGGTAGTGGAAGCTCCTGGTGGTTCTATATAGATGCGACCGGAGCATATGATGAAAGTACGGTGCATGCGATCTATGCCGGACAGAAGCTGGTGCCGGGTGCGTCGGTCACCTATGCGAAGGAAGATGGGATACTATCGATCGAATTCGGTGATTCCATGAAACTCCAAGGTGTTGCCGAGCCCATCAAGATCCAAGGATATTCGGAACTTCCGAATAAACGTCCATCATCGGGTAGTTTCGACTACAAGTTCGATGGGGATGATGATGCAGGGAGTCTGTACATCGGGACGTGGGATTATGTAGTGGTCCATTTCGATGCACTGGTGAATATTTGAATTGATTCGGTTTGACAATGTGTGCGAGGTGCCAAGTTCCCATGGGGGCTTGGCATCTTTTGCAATCTGGGCGTTCTTCATATTTTATGAATGTAAATTTTTTATCAAAAATTGAAAATTTAAGAAATAATTGACACCGCATCCCCACTAGTGTATATTTATGCAAAATACTGAATCCATTGGAAAGGGTTGTTATGGGTAGTGCGGACGTCGAAAGGTTCTTTGGTGATGATAAAGTAAATTTGAAGGCTTTGAAAAAGAAGGCCTATAATTTCCGTTGGGCAGAAGTGGAGGAGGATGTGATTCCCCTTACCGCCGCCGATCCCGATTTTCCTGTCGCGCCCGAAATTGTCCAGGCGATTTCGGATTATATTTCAGATGGGTACTTTTCCTATACCCCGCACACGGGTTTGCCCGAATTCAAACGATCCATTGCGAACTATCTCAATAACAAGAAGGATGAGCATGTGGATGCCGAATTGGTGCTTCCCATCGATAGTGCCGCACGGGGAATGTACATCATCACCAAGACTGTGCTTGCACCGGGTGACGAGGTCATCATCTTCGATCCTGTCGACTATCTGTTCAGGGAAGCGGTGCTTGCCGCAGGTGCTGTTCCAGTGCTTTTTCCCGCAAGGGTCACCGAAGCGGAGAGAATTGATCTTTCCGGTTTGGAAGACTACATCACTCCAAAAACGAAGATGTTGGGACTGTGCAATCCCCACAATCCTCTTGGTTTGGTCTATTCGGTGAATGATTTGTCACATATGCTTGCGCTTGCAAATAGACACGATCTTTGGATTCTAAATGATGAGATCTGGTCCGATATCGTCTATTCGGAGCGTAGATTCACCAGTATCCTCTCATTGGGAAAAGAATTGAATAAAAAGACCCTTTCCGTATTCGGGTTCTCCAAGAGCTTTGGGGTAGCCGGGTTGAGGGCAGGTTGTCTGTATGCAAACGATGCGAAGGTGTTCGAATCGTTGCTTGAGACTGCGGAGGTAAGGACCACAGCCGGAGGGATCACCAGTCTGTCCCAGATGGCAGGCATGGCTTGTCTCGATTCATGTGGATATTGGGTAAGCGCCTTTCTGGAGCATCTGGAAGCGAATCGCGACTACGCCTATGAGCGTATCTGTGCAATGCCGAACATCACCTGTCGCAAGCCTCAGGCTACTTATCTCATGTTCATCGACATCTCCGAAACGGGTTTGGATTCGCAGACCTTCGCCAATAGACTGAAGGAAGAGGGCAAGTTGGCCTTGGTTCCAGGTACCCCACGATTCTTTGGTCCCGGTGCGGAGGGTCATGTACGGATGTGTATCGCCACATCAAGAAAGATACTCACCGAAGCTCTCGATAGATTGGAGACTTGGTTGGAACAGAATTTTACTTGAAGGTCGTTTGTGAGAATTTTGGCATGGAGCGTAATGGATCATGCACAAAATAGAGAAATTTCATGGAGGAAAGCAAATGAAAGGATCAAGAGTGCTCATGTTACTGGCGATCGTCTCACTGTTGGTTCTCCCGGCACAATTGTTCGCCGGTGGAAGCAGTGAGGCGGCCGATGCCGGCACACAGTCAAGCGGTCCGATTATCGTCGGAAGCAACAGTGCGCCGAGAACATTGAATCCGTTGTACTTCCCGAGTCGACAGGATTCGATCGTCACCAATCTCATCTTCGACAATTTCGTTGAACCCGACAAGGAGGGTATGATCGTTGGTGGTTTGGCCGAATCCTTTTCCATCGCGGATGATGGTGTCACCTACACCTTCAATCTTGCCAAAGGGGTGACCTGGCATGATGGTGAAAAGTTCGACGGAGATGATGTCGTGGCTACGTTTGAAATGCTTGCCCATCCCGATTATAGTGGTGGTGTGGACCGAGTCGGTCAGATCGTGGGAGTTGATGAATTCAAGGCCGACCCCTCGGTCGGTATCTCGGGAATCAAACTCAGTGCCGATAAAATGACCGTGACCATTACCATCAAGAGTCCGTCGGCGACTTTCCTTCCTGGATTGTATTTCCAGATCCTGCCCGAGCATCATATCAAGGATATCGACTTGGTTGAGCTCGAGAAGGCCGCCTTCAATTCCAATCCGGTGGGAACCGGGCCCTTCAAATTCAAGGAGTGGAAGGTCGGCAATTCGATCACTGTCGAAAAGAATGCCGATTATTGGAAGGGTGAACCCAAGGTCGACAGCATTATCGTCAAGTTCGGGGAACTTGTTGCATTGACCACCCAATTGCAGAGGGGTGAGATCGATATGCTCGAGGTTGAGGAAGAGGGGTACAACACCTTTGTCAACGATCCGAACTTTGTGCTCTACACCTATCCTATGTTGAGTGTGGATTATGTTGGTTTCCGTACCGGCCCAGGCCGTGCCGAAGACACCAAGGGGTATGCTCCCGTCTACAGTAGGAATATTCGACAAGCGCTCGCCTATGCCACCAACAAGGAGGCTTTGGTTGATGGTGCCTACGGTGTGATGGGTTATGAGCATGATTCGATTTTCCCGAAGCACTCGCTCGGCGATAGCCCCAACGACAATCCCTATACCTATAATGTTGCCAAAGCCAAATCCCTCATCGAAGGCGAAGGTTATGTGATGAACAAGGCAACCGGGATCTATGAGAAGAATGGGAAGCCGTTGAGGATCGAGATGTACTATGCCGAATCCAGTGCGGCCCAGGCTGCAATCTTCAAGGAGCAGTGGAAGGCAGCAGGTGTAGATCTCAACTTGAAGCTGGTGGATTTCGGTGCTCTCATCGATGTCTTGCTGAGAAAGAGCGATGCGAACGGCAATTTGGCCGGTACCCCCGGTTTCGACCAGTCGACTTCCGCAACCGACTCGAATTTCGAGACCTATCTTCTTGGCTTCGCCCAGGAATCCGATCCGCAGGAATACGCCCAGTATTTCGTGGATGATCCCTTCTGGAACTTCTATCATTATGATAATGCGGATGTGCGCAAGTGGTTCGCAGAACAAGAGGTTGCAACCGACCAGACCGAAAGGATGGAGATTCTCCACAAGATTTCGGAGCAGATCACCGAAGATCTTCCCTGGTTCACCTATGCCGGAAAGAACGAGACCATCGTTGCTGGAAAGAATGTCGGTGGATTGGATCCCGATACCCGTGGGTACACGTTGAATGCCCACCAGTGGTATCTGAAGTAATTTGAATCATTTTGCCGCGACAACTTGCAAGTTGTCGCGGTACCTTGGAACCGATATATGGGCGAATCTACGACAACATTGGACATACTCAAGGACCTCATACGTATCGATACCCAGAATCCACCTGGAAATGAACATGCCCTTGTGGCATACCTGCATGCATGGTGTGAACGCTTGGATTTGGATCATACCGTCTATTCCTATGGGGAGGGGCGGGACAACATCCTCATCAGGATGGGGAAGCCCAAAGGTCGGAATCTTGTGGTGTTGGGACATATGGATGTAGTGGTCGCCGATCCTGAATCATGGTGCAGTCCTCCCTTCGCCGGTGAGGTGAAGGATGGATATCTCTACGGTCGTGGCACTTTGGATATGAAGTACTTCATCGCCGCTTCCCTATCGACCATGGAGACCTTGAAGCAATTGGAGTCATTGTTGGACAGACAAGTGGTGTTTCTCTTCACAGCCGATGAGGAGACCGGAAGTGCTTTCGGATTGCCACGGGTGCTGGAAGAACCGGGGGTTGCCGAACTGCTCGCCGATTCCGTGGTTCTGAATGAAGGTGGTGGCTTTGCCCTTTTCAAGGATGGTTCATGCCATTACCTGTATGAGACCGGACAGAAATCCGTGGGAAGGCTTAGGGTCTCTGTTCGTCGTCTTGCCGATTCGAATCCGTATTTCCCATCGATGGAACACGAAAGGATCATGGTTGAAGTCATCGATCGTCTTCAAGGATTGCAAATCGATACGTCAATTCCCGATACGGTGGTGTCCTTGAGAAAAGCCTTCATGGACCATTCCTGCGGCGACTCGAAGTTGAATCGACTGATAGACACCATGTCCTCCTCGATGGTCACAGCCACCATGGTGGAGGGAGGGTCCCGCAACCTGAAGTTGGCCGATGATGTGAAGGTCCAGATCGATTTCGATTGTCGCTTGCTGCCCAATGTGGAGAAATCCGAGTTCGAAAAAAAGATCGAAACGGCTTTGTCGGGATTGCCTGTGACGCATGAGCTGCTGAGGTTTTCCCCAGGGTATGAGGCTCGCATCGATGATGCACTGGTCGAACTGCTTACCGGTGTGCTGCGCCGACATGAACCGGAGGTTGACAAGTTGTTGCCGTTCATCACCCCTGGATCCAATGATGGCAAGTACCTTCGTTCCCTGGGTTGCGATGTGGTCGGTTTCGCTCCATTGGCGAAAAACCAAACCTTCACCGATATCATGCCGCTCATACATGGTGTGGATGAAAGGATATCGCTTGAATCCATCGAATTCTGTGCACTTGTGTTGCGCGATGTGTGCATCGAATACCTTACAGGAGATTCCTATCATGGGTAATCTGGAAAAAATTGGCCAGCTGGAGGAACAGTTGCGTATCCATGGAATCGATTCGCTGCTTGTACTTTCGCGTGAAGATTCCGATTCCGTGCTCCCTTTGTTGCTTCCGGTACATGTGGTGGCTCAAACAGCGATTTGGTTTCGTGCGGACGGTGCACATGTGGTGCTTACCGGAAGCACGGATGCCAACATGTACAGGGAATTCGGCATATTCGAAATAATCGTATGTAAGGATGATTTTCAAACGGAACTTGCACGTCTTTTCGAGCGCTTGGATCCCAAATCCCTGGCATTGAACATATCGGAGACGGATCATCTGGTCGATGGGCTTACCGTTGGACAATACCAACTGCTGGAGGATGCCGTTGGAGCTGACCGTCTATCGCGTCTGGAGCGTTCTTCCGAACCCATGGTATCCCATATCAGGAGCATCAAGACCGACTACGAATTGCAATGCATACGTACCGCGGTTGAAAAGACCTGTGCCATCTACGACGAGGTCGTCGACAACATCGCTGTGGGCATGAGTGAAACGGAGATCGGAGATCTGTTTGTCGAGGGAATGCGTCGCCACCACGTGGTGAATGCGTTTGGATCTCCGTACAGCTATCCCCTGGTGTGTATCGTGAGATGCGGTCTTGCGCATAGGGAACCGAATCCGAACAATGTCCTGAAACCCAATGATATACTTGTTTGTGATTTCAGTGTAAGTCACAAAGGTTACTGTTCAGATATCGCTCGCAGCTTTTATGTGCTTGGATCGGGAGATGGCGAAGTCCCCCATGATGTGGCACGTGCGTTCGAAACCACAGTACAGGCGGTCTCCGCTGTGATTGATGGCATACAGGTGAACATGACCGGTTGTGAAGTCGACGCCCTTGGGAGAGTGATCATCGAAGAAGCCGGCTACCCTACGATCCGACATTCGGTGGGACATCAGTTGGGAATGAGGGTGCATGATGGAGGTTTGGTCTTGGGTCCCGCTTCACATCCCTCCTCCAGCGGTAAGGTGCAGGTGGGACAAGTGTTTGCAATCGAACCCACGGTGATCCAAGATGATCAATTGCCAAGCTTCATAGTTGAGGAGGATATCGTGGTCCACGAGGGATCGGTGGAAATTCTCAGTAGGCGGCAACAGTCGTTGTACCTCATACGGAGCTGAGCCGATGAAGTATTCTGAAGCCGAGATGCTCGATCTGTTCACTTCCATGGTCAAGATCGATACCACCAATCCCGGAAGGGATGAACGTCCTTTGGTTGATTTCATCGGTTCCATTCTGGACTCCCATGGGATTGGGTATGAAGTGGTCGAACCAATGCCCGGTAGGGCGAATATTGTCGCAAGAATCGGGGCTTCTGCAGGACGTCCTGTCGCTTTGATAAGTCATCTCGATGTGGTTGGGTGTGAGCACCAAAAATGGACCCATCCTCCATTCTCGGCCACCGAGGCGGATGGTTTGATTTATGGCAGGGGTACCTTGGATACCAAATACCTCACCGCGATGCAGCTGATCGCTTTTTTGGAATGTGCCGATCTCGATTTGCCTTTTCCCCTGTACTTTATCGCCACAGCCGATGAGGAACAAGGAAGCACCCATGGCATGCCACGAGTGGTCGAGGCATTCGGGGAGGAATTGAAATATGCTCGGACAATCAATGAAGGTGGTGGCTTCTTCATTCAAAATGGAGGTGAGGCATACTATCTGTGCACCGTGGGAGAGAAGGGGCGTTGTGATGTCTCTGTTGCCATAGAAGGAGCAAGCGGTCCTGCTTCGTTCAAAACCGAAGGGAAAGCGGTGGATATGTTCTCCGCACTCGTCAAGCGTATGGCCGAGTACGAGTTTCCGATGGTAAAGACCCGTACCTTCCGAAGATTCGATGAGGTGGTGGGGAACCTGTTCGACAATCGCTTCTTGGAGAAATTCGCCTGGTACAACAGTCATGATGCCTTCATCCTCAAGGAGTATGGCATAGGGAAGCAAGTAAACGTGCTGCCCCATTCCATACGATTCGATTTCTCACTGCAACTGTTGCCTGGGAGGTCTTTCGAGGATGCGGTTGGAATATTGGACGGGATCTTTGCTGATATGGAAAATGTTTCGTACACCATAAAGGAGTTTCTTCCCGGTTTCGAAAGCAGTTGTGATAGTGATTTCTATCGTACCATGGAGACGCTCGCAAGAGAGTACTACCATTGTGAGGCTCTGGTGCCAGTGTATGCGCTGGGGAGGACGGATGGTAGGTTCCTGGGACCTTTGCCGGCCGATGTGTATGGGTTTTCACCTGTGACGAAGACAATTCCCTTTGAAAAGGTGCTCACTCTGGTACATCAGGTCGACGAACATATTGATCGTGACTCGGTACCGACGGGTGTTCGTTTTTTGATAGAACTGATCAAAAGATCGGGGAGCTGAATAAATGGGTAGTCCACATGTATTGAATAGGGAAAAATTGGATCAAGCCAAGCAGTATCTGGTTCAAGAGGGTATCGATTGTTGGCTCATCAAGACCAGGGAGGGAAGCGACCCCTGCATGCCTCTGATATTTGGCCTGGGTATCGTGGGGGATGCGCTGCTTGTCGTCACACAGAGGGAAACCCTTGCGATCACAAGTGTGATCGATGCGCAGGATGTTCGCGAGAGCGGATTGTTCGATGAGGTGATCACCTACTCGCCATCCGGGTTCGAAGAAATGGTCGGAATGGTAATCGGGAGGATCGATCCAAAGAGGATCGCGATCAACTGTTCCAAGGAGAACCACCTTTCCGATGGTTTGACCGTAGGTAGCTACCGCGCCTTGAAAAGAATGCTTGGTCCCTATGCCGAAAGATTGGAATCCAGTGAATCATTTTTGCAGCGGTTGCGAAGCATCAAGTCACTGCAAGAAATTGCCTATATACAAAAGGCCATCGACATCACGTTGGAGATTTATGATGAGGTGTTCGCCAAGGTGAAAAAAGGGATGACTGAAATCGAGATCGGGCAACTGTTCGTTGACGGTATGGTCAAGAGGAACGTGGTGAATGGGATAAGCCGGAAGTTGACACCCCCGATCGTAATGAACCACAATATCGCTCACAGACCTCCAGGAGATTCGGTGCTGAAGGAGGGGGATTACCTGATTTTCGACTTTTCGGTCGACTATATGGGGTACTGTTCCGATATCGCCAGAACCTGTTATGTGCTGCGTGAAGGTGAAACCGAAGCTTCCGCGCCGATGCGCAGGGCGTTCGAGACGATTTATGAAGCGATCGACAGGGCTGTGGCGGCACTTGTTCCCGGTGCGATCGGCAAGGATGTGGACCATGCGGCCCGACAGCACATACTGGATGCGGGGTATCAGGAAATATTCCATGCGGTGGGACATCAGGTCGGTAGGGATGTGCATGATGGAGGTACGTTGTTGGGACCGGTGAAGGATCGTTATCGAAAGGCTGCATTGGGAACGATTGAAGAGGGAATGGTGTTTGCCATAGAACCTACGATACTGTATGAGGAGGGTCCTGCGATCATTTCCGAGGAGAACGTTCTGGTCACTTCCGATGGCGCCAGATTTCTCAGTAAACGACAAGAGTCGCTTGTTTTGATACATTGATGGAGTAATATGCGATGTTGAAGTATATCTACAAACGTTTGTTGGTCTCGATACCTGTGATCATAGGCATTACCATCCTGTCCTTTCTGATCATGAAACTGGCCCCCGGTGATCCGTTGGCGAATTTCATCAATCCTTCCATCAGCATGGAGGATTTGGAGAAGTCGCGTCAGGCTTTGGGACTGAATGATCCTGTCCATATCCAATATTTCAAATGGATTGGAGAAGTGCTGAAAGGAAATTTCGGTTATACCTACAGTGGCAACCATTCCATCAGTGGACTTATCATGGAAAGGTTGCCGAATACCGTGATCCTCACCATGTCGGCCTTCGTGCTGAGTTTTGTTGTCGGGATTCCGGTTGGCGTGATGGGTGCGGTGAAGAAGAACACCAGGGTCGATTATGGACTGACGCTATTCTCCCTATTCGGAGTAGCCATTCCTTCGTTCTTCTTTGGGCTTTTGGTGATCTACGTCTTCTCCTTGATCCTGGGAATATTCCCTTCCGGAGGAATGGTGAATATTCGGGCCGGGTATACCGGGTTTGCCTATTTCACCGACGTGATCCATCATCTGGTGCTTCCTGCGATCGTGCTGTCGTTGGGCAATATCGCATCCGTATCCAGATTCACCCGCTCGAATATGGTCGATGTGTTGAAGGAGGATTATATCAGGACAGCGAAAGCCAAGGGGCTGAAGCATAAGGCCATCGTGTACAAGCATGCCTTGCGCAACGCATTGATTCCCGTGGTCACCATTTTCGGATTGTCGATTCCCTTTTTGTTCAGTGGGGCCTACATCACCGAGAGTATCTTCAACTGGCCGGGAATGGGGCAATTGGGTATCCGTGCGATACAGGACCGCGAGTACGGTATCATCATGGCGTTGAATTTGATCACCGCCACATTGGTCCTTATGGGTAATCTGATCTCCGATATCCTCTATGCGATCGTCGATCCTAGGATTCGGCACTAAGAAGGGTTTGGTCATGTTGGTAAAGAAAAATAGCTTTTACGATTATGCTTACCGTCGTTTCAGAAGGAACAAACTCGCTATCATAGGGACGGCCCTCACGATAATATTCCTGTTTATGGCGCTTTTCGCACCGATTCTGGCTCCGTACGGACCGTCGGAATTCTTCTTTGTCGAGGGACAGAACGTCTACAACAAGTATGCATCCCCGTCGATCGAGCATCTGTTGGGAACCGATTCCCTTGGTCGCGATGTGTTTTCCCGGTTGTTGTATGGGGCTAGGGTGACCATGATGGTTGCTCTGCTTTCGGTCATCATCTCAACAGTGATTGGCACGTTCATAGGGTTGGTGAGCGGATACTATGGAAAATTCGTTGATGCGGTATTCATGCGTATCGTCGATATCGTGATATCGTTTCCGGTATTGTTCCTTTTGATCTCGATTTCCACCATCATGGAACCTTCTATATGGATTGTGATATTCGCCATTGGGTTCGTGAGCTGGACGAAGACGGCAAGGCTGGTGAGAGGCGAGGTGCTCAGGGTGAAGGAGCTCGATTACATCTCTGCGGCGAATGCGAGTGGATCCTCTTCGCTGAAGATCATATTCAAACACATTTTGCCCAACATTCTGGCACCCATCATGGTGCAGGTGACGATCGGGACCGCACAAGCCATTCTTATGGAGGCGTCCCTGAGCTTCCTTGGAGTGGGGGTCCAACAACCGACGCCCAGTTGGGGAAACATGTTGATGGATGCCCAGAAGCTTCTTGTATTGCGGGATATGCCATGGGTGTGGATACCTCCCGGCATGGTGACACTCCTGTTGGTGCTGGCGATCTATTTCGTCGGTGATGGTCTCAGAGATGCCTTCGACCCGAAGCAGTGATCCACAGGAGAATCCAGTTATGAAGACAGTATTGGAAGTGAAGGATCTGAGTGTTCGTTTCAAGACTGAAGAGGGTTCATTCCATGCCATTGAAAAGGTGAGTTTCGACGTACAGGAACAAAAGACCCTCGCAATAGTCGGAGAATCGGGAAGTGGGAAGAGTGTGACTTCCCTGGCGATCATGCAATTGATCGCAGAGAATGGAAGCATCACTGGAGGAGAGATCTTCATCGATGGAGAGGATATCCTGAAGATGCCTCGCAAACAGGTGCAACATTCGATTCTTGGAAAAAAGATCTCCATGATCTTTCAGGAGCCCATGACCGCTTTGAACCCGATTTTGAAAATTGGTGACCAGATCATGGAGAGTATTCTTGAACACCAGAAGATGGATAAGAGCGAAGCTCGCAGGATCGCTCTCCAAACCCTCAAGCAAGTGGGGATCCCCTCGCCCGAACAACGGTTCAAACAATACCCCCATGAATTGAGTGGCGGTATGCGGCAGAGGGTCATGATCGCGATGGGACTGGTCACCAAACCAAAGATCATGATCGCCGATGAGCCCACCACCGCACTTGATGTGACGATCGAGGCCCAGATACTGAATCTGCTCGAAGAGTTGAAGTCGACCTACAGGACTTCGATCCTGTTCGTCACGCATGACCTGAACATCGTGGCCGACATCGCCGACGATGTGATCGTGATGTACTGTGGACAGATTGTGGAGAAGGGTCCGGTGGTCGATATCTTCGAATCTCCGAAACATCCCTACACAAAAGGTCTGTTGGCAACCATGCCGTCCCTGGAAATGGATGAGAAGATACTCCCCACCATACCTGGGTCGGTACCGAACATCACCAGAAGGCCTTCCGGTTGTTATTTCCATCCTCGATGTGCCTCGGCAATGCCCAAATGTGCCGAACAGGCACCTGGGGAGACTCTGGTCGGAAATCAAAGGGTAAGGTGTTTCCTGTATGAAGATGGAGAGGAAAACAATGGGTAACGAACCTTTATTGAAAGTTGAACATCTGGATAAGTACTTCTTGCTTCAGAAAGCCTTGCGAAAGAAGCACACGGTGTATCTCAAGGCGGTGAACGATGTCTCCTTTTCAGTCCGGGAAGGGGAAACATTGGGTATCGTTGGCGAATCGGGATGTGGAAAGAGTACTCTTGGAAGAACTTTGATGCGCTTGTATGAACCCACTTCGGGTGTGGTGTGGTTCGATGGAAGAAATCTTGCTGAATTGAAGACCAACGAGTTGCGGGTGTTGAGGGAGAACATGCAGTACATCTTCCAAGACCCCTATAGTTCCATGAATCCGAAGATGACCATCCGAGATATCGTATCGGAACCTTTGGACAATTTCAGGAAAGGAATGACTGCCAAGGAAAAGGAGGATCGGGTTGCCGAGCTCCTGGATTTGGTGGGATTGTCCAGGGAGGCGATGAATCGCTATCCCCACGAATTCAGTGGTGGACAACGGCAACGTATTGTGATAGCCCGAGGAATTGCCTTGAATCCAAAACTGTTGATTTGCGATGAGTCGGTATCGGCCTTGGATGTGTCCGTACAAGCCCAGATCATCAATCTGTTGCAGGAGTTGAAACAGAAATTGTCACTCACCTACCTGTTCATTTCACACGATCTCAGGGTGGTGAAATTTATCAGCGACAAGATCATGGTCCTCTATCTTGGCGAGATCATGGAGGTCGCCTCCTCGGCAACCCTATTCGCAGATCCCAGACATCCCTACACCAAGTCGCTGATCAGGTCGATCAGTGTCGGAGACCCTCGGATCAGAAATCCAAGACAAATTCTTGAAGGGGAAATTCCGAACCCGATGCATGCTCCCAAGGGATGTCCATTCTCCACCCGTTGTCCTATTGCGGTCAATCGATGTTCCGAGGAAAAACCTCCCATGGTTCAGGTGGACGACCATCATATCGCTCGATGTTTCTTTGTGGAAGGTTCCAAAGTGTCGGAAGACACATCCAAATAGTACGAATGGAAAAATATTGCATAGGAGAGGTAGAGAAGATGAAGAAGACCATAGCAACCACCAAAGCCCCGGCGGCTGTAGGACCGTATGCCCAGGCGTATCTGGCGAATGACACCCTATATGTTTCGGGACAGATCCCATTTGTTCCCGAGACCATGGAATTGGTGAGTACCGATGTGGCGAAGCAGGCCACCCAATCGTTGAAGAATATTGCGGCGATTGTCGAAGAAGCAGGATTCGCACTTACCGATATCGTAAAATGCCAAGTGTTTCTCAAGGATATGAACGATTTCGCAAAAGTGAATGCAGCCTACGCCGAATTCTTCGGTACGCATACTCCTGCACGCGTGGCGGTTGAAGTCGCTCGTCTACCGAAGGATGTGGATGTTGAGATCGATGCCATCTGTGTGAAAGACTGAGATGCGGGAGGGCCGGTGATGGAAACTCGTGAAGAATTGCGCAGATATTTTCCGATAGCCGATTATATCGCGGCGATAAACGGAAAGAATTGCGAGGTGCTTATCCACGACCTGAGTGATCTGAACCACTCGATATGCCATATTGTGAATGGACATATCACCAATCGATCGGTGGGAGGTTCCATCACCAATTATGCCCTTGAACTGTTGCAGAAGAAAGAATACTTGGACAAGGACAGCGTGACGAACTATACGGGAACAACCCGGGACGGGAAACGGATACTCCGTTCCTCCACCTATTTCATCAAGGATGATGGTGGGGAGGTCTTGGGTCTCCTGTGTGTCAATTTCGATATCACGGACCTGTTGAGAACCCAGGAGGTCGTTTCCGATCTCTTGATCCTCAATTCATTGAAACGGTCCGAATCCGATGGAGTCGACAAGGGGGCCGAACGGTTCGACGGTTCGGTCGACGATATCGTACAGGAGATCATCGATACGGTCATTATCGAATCGGGACTCAAGTTGGTGGAATCGACCATTGCTGAAAAACGGATATTGATCGGAAAGATGGAGGCCAAGGGAGTCTTCAAGTTCAAGGGTGCGGTCACCAAGGTCGCCAATGTGCTCGGAGTCTCCTCCCAAACCATCTACCGCTACCTCCAAGCCATGAATAGGGAGGCGTAGTTTGGACATACGGGAATTGATGGACAGGGGATTCAGATCACTCGAGGGTGGTTTGTTCAATTCCGTCGGCAAGGCTGACGTGGGTGAAGGTGTTGGGCAATTGCTTGAACAAGGGATAGATATCCTGGCTTGGGCAGATCCGTTTTTTCCCGATCCTTCCATTCCCGAATCGGTACAACAGGTGATGGTCGATGCGATCAAAAGCGGGTATCCCTCCCATTATTCGATGCCGATCGGAATGAAGGAGCTGCGTCGGGAGATTGCGCGAAAAGTCCATCTGCAAACCGGTTTGGATATCGATCCATCGAGAAATGTCATCGTCACTCCCGGTTCCGACTCCGGGTTGCTCTATGCGATGATGCCATTCATCTCACCGGGAGACGAGGTGCTTGTTCCCGATCCAAGTTATCCCAGCAATTTCCTCAATCCAACCCTGTTGGGAGCAAAGACGGTTGCCGTTCCCTTGGATGCCCGGCATGGGTATGCGATAGATATTGCGGAATTCGAGAAAAGAACGAACCGAAACACCAAAATGGTGCTGTTGACCCATCCGAACAATCCGACCACCACAGTATTCGACAGGGAACAATTGGAAGCACTGGCTGGATTCATCATACGACGAAACCTGATTTTGGTATGCGACCAGGCGTTCGAGGACCACATCTTCGATGGGCGTCAATTCGTCTCACCGGCCACGATGGAGGGGATGTGGGAGCGGACTGTTACCGTCTGTTCCATTTCCAAAGGTTTGGGCTTGAGTGGATTCCGCATCGGTTACATCTACGCACACGATAGGATCATGGATGTGTTGTACGGGGGTGCGGTGAATGTATTGGGAGCGAGTGCGACCATCACTTCGATCGGTGCTGTGCAAGCCTTGCGCGAAACGGAATACCTGAAGTCGCTCACAACTCGGCACGATAGACGGCGAATGCTCGCTTACGAGTGTTTTTCCAAGATTCCGGGGGTGAAGATGAGTCCAAGTGAAAGCGGCATCCTTTCTTGGCTCGATGTCTCCCGTTTGGGGTCATCGGATGAAGTGGTGGCATTTCTTCTGGAGCATGCCAAGGTTCTGGTCAATTCAGGTGTTCCCTATGGAACCCAAGGTGAGGGCCACATACGTGTGGTCACCAGTTGCTTCGCAGACGATGCGAAGGCCATGGAGGTGTTCGCCAGGATGGCCGACGCACTTTCCTTGTTGGCGAGGAAGAACCACTTGATATGACACTCAAATGAGGTGGAGCTGCTCCTGCCTCCCACTGTAGAAGTGGACTTTTCCATCTTTGTATAGGATATCGATCTCTTGTCCGTACATGATGGTCATTCCATCCCACGCCGCCATCGGTTCCATCACATTCAATTCCATCGCATAGCAGGTACTGTCGTGGACAATCCGTTCACCTGCGATCGGGACGAATTGCTGATTCCCAAAACTGCCGATGGTAGGTCCCGGTCCATGACCGTAGATGCCTATCGGATGGGAATAGATCATCGGTCGTGCGATACCTTCCGACTTGGCTTTTTCCAAAGCTTCCTTGAGGATAGTGTTTCCGCTCTTGCCTTCTGTGAAGACACTGGCGAGGATGTCTTGGGTTCTTGCCGCTTTGGAATGGATGTGTGCAAGTTCTCTTATCACGAGATCGTCATCCTCGTTTCCCGTCACATACGCCATTTCCTGAACATCGGAACACAGGTTCCCATAACGGACTCCGAAATCGCAATGGAGCAGATCACCACTTTGGATCACCGCGTCATCGGCTTCAATATGTGCCGCACCTCTTCTGCGAATCCATACGGTGGCATCAAACCAGGGAGACATACCCAATCTCAACGCACTTTCCATCAGATGGAAACGGGCGGTTCCAATGGTCGTGGTTCCCGCAATGATGTTGATACGGCTGTAACACTCCCGTATGATCCTGCGGGTTTCATCGGTGATGAACCGCATGAGCTCGATTTCCTTCTCCACTCTTGTCTCGAGCCATCTGATGGTGATTTCCTCGGCTGAGATGAAACGGTCATGGAAAATTGGGTCGATGGATTTCAGAAGGTGATCATGGTTCGTCTTGGATAGCCCATCGGAGAACGGTGTATTGGAACTGATGTCCAACGCGATGTTCGCGGGGTTCCTTTCCCCGACGACCCGTCCGATGCATTCCCAAAGATCCTCTTGTGCCATACTTCTGATCTTTTCGAGATCGTACTGCGGTGCGAAATTGGTATAAAAGGTTTCGAAGTCAAATCCTTTTGGTTTCAGCAGCACCGGATTGTAGAACTTGTCGATGGAGAAGTCGGGTTTCGATACGATCAATCGTTCGACTTTTCCCTGTTGTCTATGGAATATGAAGGCGGCGGTTCTCCGGGCATGAAAAAAACTGCTGGGGAGGAAGGATTTCACACATGGTCCTTCGTTGTATTCATCACCGATCACGATCCACATATCGGTTCCGGTTTCTTCCATCACCTGTGGCAAAACTGTTTCCAAACGTTCGAGCAATATCTCATCCTGCAACTTGAACAGGCTCTGAAGTGTCATGAGGGATCTCCTTGCAAAGGCATATGGATGTCACATGCCGAATATGTGCATATAGGCTTGCAATGCTTCGTCGCTTCCACCACCATCGAGTACTTTGTTGGCCAGGACCTTGCCCAATTGGACTCCCTCTTGGTCGAAACTGTTGATATTCCAGACAAAGCCTTGGAACATCACCTTGTTCTCGTAATGGGAAAGAAGGGCTCCGAGCGTCTCGGGGATGAGCTTGTCAGCGAACAGAAGACTGGAGTACCGGTTGCCTTCAAAACGTTTGTTGGCGTTCTGGTCTTCCTTTCCAATTGCAAATGCGACGATCTGGGCAATCAGGTTGGCCATCAATTTCGCTTGACTGGTTGATCCCGCGGTTACAATATCCTTTCCCCGTTGGGACTCCCTGAACCCGATGAATTGGAGGGGAACCGTATCCGTACCCTGATGCAACAGTTGGTAGAATGAATGTTGACCATTGGTTCCCGGTTCTCCGAAGATCACCGGTCCGGTCTGGTAATCGATTCCCTCACCGTCGCGGTTCACCTGTTTCCCATTGCTCTCCATGTCCAACTGTTGCAGGTGTGCGGGGAAGCGGGAAAGTGCCTGTGAGTAGGGGAGTATCGCAGTGAAGGGAAAATGGAGCACATTTCTGAGATACACGCCCACCAAGGCATCCATCAATGCGGCATTCTTGGTGATGTCGGGTTCCAATGCTGCCTTGTCCGCATCATGCGCTCCGGAAAGGAGTTGTTCGAAGACCTCGGGACCAAATGCGATGGAAAGGACCACCGCACCCACAGCACTGGTTGAGGAGTAGCGTCCTCCGATGTAGTCGTCGATATGGAAGGCAGCCAACACCTCCTTCGAGGATGCGAGGACACTGGTCTTGCTGGTGACGGCAACCATGTGTTTGGCCGGATCAAGCCCCTTGATGCCCGAATCCGACATGGCTTTGCGTACCAGTTCATAATTGGTAAGGGTTTCTTGGGTGGTTCCGCTTTTTGATACCAGAATGAAGAGCGTCCGTTCGAAATCCATTCCTGCGAGCACCTGTGCGGCATCGTCCGGGTCCACATTCGATATGAAGCGGCACTCCCTGCAGTCCAGTTTGGTACCTTTTGCCCAACCTTCGAGTGCCAGATAGAGGGCCCTCGGTCCTAGATCGCTTCCTCCGATACCGATCTGTACCACTGTCGAGATGGTGTTTCCAGTGGAACCTTTGATTTCACCGCTTCTCACTGCATTCGCGAATTCTCCGATCGCAGCGAGTTGTTTCTTGTAGAAATCACCTTTTTCCTCTCCATCGGCGAAGACCGAAGTGTCTTCACCAAGTACCCGTCCACGTGTGAGATGGTGGAGTACCAAGCGTTTCTCCCCCGTGTTCATCATTTCTCCCGAGAGAACAGATTGATACTTCTCCATCAGATCCTGTTCATCGGCCAATTGTTGGAGGACGGAAATATGGGTGTCGTCGATCGGCATCGATGCCCAATTGTAGGAGAGTCCAGCTCCAGACGGTATCGATGCTTGTTCGATGCGTTCTGCGGTAAGGACGGTGTGCAGGTCCACAGGTTCCAGTTTCTTGAGGCGCGCATATGCCTGGGTGTCGGAAAGATTCATGAATCGCATGACGGACTCCTTTTTTTTCCATTGGGTCTGGGGGAATTGTATAGCAGGAACAGTAGGACGGCAACGCCCTATGCTTCGATTTCGGGAATCCTGAGTTTGAAACTTTCCAGCAAATCCTCTTTGGTCATTCCTTCACGGAGAATGACGAAAATGGTGTCGTCACCTGCAAGCGTGCCGAGAATTTCAGGGAGTGCAAGGATATCCAATGCGAAGGCAACACTGTTGGCGTGTCCGCTCCGTGTCTTGATCACACCGAAATTGTGACTGAACTCGATGGAAAGGACGCCCCTTCTCACATCTTGGATATAACTCTTTTCGGATTCGGAAATGAGGTCATTCTCGGGAAGCGAGTAATAGTATCCCGACCAGCCGTCGGAGATCTTGCCGACCTTCAGCATCTTAAGATCACGCGAGAGTGTCGCTTGGGTGACTTTGTAGCCCTCTTTCGCCAAAAGATCGAGCAATGTATCCTGATTGTCGATCCTGTTGTTCTTGATCAGTTCCTTGACCACTGAAAGTCGTGTATGTCGTTCCTTCATCGGTGTCTCCGTTTGGAATATTTATTCTTATTTGCTTGTATGAATATACATGACTATCCCTATTAACGCAAGGATATTGCACCTGAAACATCATGGCTGGACGAATGCCACAAGTGGTTATATGATTGTCCTATGTGTCCGGTGTGAACTACTCAATCTTCGGTTCTGGGGGTGTCCTATGGCGATTGTCATTATTATTGCAATCCTTGTCGTGCTCGTAGTGTATGGAATATCCATCTACAACAAATTCATTCGGTTGAAAAACCAGAGTGAGGAATCCGTCGCGGCGATCGATGCCAATCTGAAAAAGCGCTACGACCTTGTGCCGAATCTGGTGGAGACGGTGAAAGGGTACGCCAAACACGAGAAGGAGACCCTCACCGCAGTCATCGATGCACGCAACAGGGCGATGGGGGCAACCACCTTGACCGAGAAGAATGATGCGGCGAATGCATTCTCGGCAACCCTGAAGAATCTGTTCGCATTGAGCGAGAGTTATCCCGATCTGAAGGCAAACCAGGGATTTCTCGATTTGCAGGCCCAATTGCAAAAGATCGAGGATGATCTGTTGCATGCCCGCAAGTATTATAATGCTGTGGTAGGGGATTTCAATACCATGGTGCAGTCCATTCCCTCTTCTCTCGTGGCGGGTATGGCCCATTTCTCAAAACTCCCCTATCTGGCGATCGAGGAAGAGGCACGTGCCAGAGTCGATGTGAAGTTCTAAGGGGTTTGTGATGACAGTGAAAAGAAAAGCAGTCACCATCCTCTTGTTCCTGATTGCAGGCTTCTCCCTCTTTGCTGCCACAGGCTATTCAATAGAAGCGCTGTCCAGCGACATCACCGTTTCACCAACCGGTGTGTATGAGGTCGCCGAGCGGATTGTGATGGATTTCTCCCAACCCCTGCATGGCTTTTATCGGGTCTTGCCGGTCTATTATGCCTTCGAAGACTCTTCTCGGGAAGATATCCGGGTGAGGGTGACCAAGATCAAAGCGAGCGATACCTTGAGTGTGACCCGTGGTGGAGAGTATCTGTCCATCAGGGTGGGGGATGCCGATAGGACCGTTGTCGGAAGGCAAGAGTATGCCATCTCCTACCATTATGATATCGGACCGGATGCGAACGATGGATACGATGAATTCTATTTCAACATCGTTGGCGAGGATTGGGAGGTTCCCATCAAGGACTACTCGTTCTCGATTCGGTTTCCGGCTCCCATCGCACGGGATTCCATTTCCTTCTCACGCGGCTATTGGGGCTCGACCACTGCTGAAGGGGTGACATGGAACCTTTCTGCCGACAAGACGGTGCTTTCCGGGCATACCACGGTGTTGAATCCCGGGGAGGCGGTTACCGTGCGGGTGGAGATGCCAGACGGCTATTTCGTGGAGCGAACCGATTGGCAAGCCTACTATAGGATCGGTCTTCTCGTGGTTTCGTTGTTACTCGTCGGCTTTGCCTACATCATTTGGTTCCGCTACGGACGGGACAAGGATCTGATCGTTGTTCCCAATCATGAACCGCCGGAAGGAATGAGTCCAATGGATGCGGGGTATGTGATCGATGAATCGCTCGATCCCCGTGATGTCACCTCGATGATCTTCCACTGGGCCGACAAGGGGTGCCTCACGATTGTCGAGGAGGGGAAGGATTTTTCATTCATCAAGGGTCATGATCCCAAAGGAGCCTCCAGGCATGAGCAACAGTTGTTCAAGGATTTCTTTGCCAATGGGAGCAATGGGATCGTGAAGGCGAAGGATCTGAAGGGGTCCTTCTATCGCGATTACCAGAAATTGAAAGGTACCGTATCGCGGTTCTATCGCGGTGAGAGGGCCTTGTCGAGTGTGAAATCCAGAAATATGGCGGTACTCTCGATGTTGTTCATGTTGTTGCCGTCGATTGGATTCGCGCTTTCCACCACAGGGAACTACCCTGGGGGAGCCACCTTGTTCCTCTCTCTGTTGGCCCTTGCGCAAGCGATCTCCATGCTTGCGATCTGGCATCTCATGTTCCGTATCTGGCATATCAGAAGATTCGCGGGAAAATTGTTGTGGATGCTGATTCTTCTCACCGTGCTGGTGGGCGGATGGGTGGTGTTGGCGGTGTCGGGTTGGATTGTCGACTCTCCCCTTGATGATGTGGTGTTCGCAACCACAGTCACTGTCTTGGCAAATGCAATCATCTCCATGTGCTCGATCATCACCAAACAGAGGAGTGCCTACGGCAGGAAGGTTCTGGAACAGGTCCTGGGATTGAGGGAATTCATCCAGACAGCCGAGATGGACGAGTTGAAGAAGATGATCGAAACGGATCCGGAGTATTATTATCATATCCTGGCTTTCGCGATCGTGTTGGGCTTGGAACACAAGTGGGCCAGGAAGTTCGATTCACTTACGGTTGAACCTCCATCGTGGTATGTAGGTTCCTATTCGGTGTGGAATGCCATGGTCGTAAGTTCCATGTTGTCCAGGTGCAACTCCTCGTTGACCAGTGCGATGGTGAGTGTTCCGAGTTCCAGTCCGGGCAGCCGCTTCGGAGGCTCCTCGTTCGGTGGAGGAGGATTCTCCGGTGGTGGCTTCGGTGGCGGTGGCGGCGGAGCATGGTAAAGAAAAGGACCTGCGGCCCATATGGGTGCAGGTCCTTCATCAAAGTTTCTTCGAATCAGTCGCGATAGCTTCTAGTCGGCCGGGGCTTTGCAATTGCTTCGTTCACACGAAGGTTGCGGCCACCGAATTCCTTGCCATCAAGCTGGGAAATCGCAGCCTCTGCAGCTGAATCCTCATCCATCTCCACGAAACCGAAGCCTTTGGGGCGGTGGGTCTCACGATCGATGATGATGTTGGCGCTCAATACGGTGCCGTACTGGGCGAACAGTTCCCGAAGTTCCTCTTCGGTTGTGGCGTAACTCATGTTGCCGACATAGATTTTCTTTGCCATAAAGCATCCTTCACAGGCCCTTGGCCTGTTTCACTAAAATTGCTTCATTCGGCGGCATGCTTGATTCACTTTAATCGGTCTGCTGGAATACGATGAAAACGGTACGAAGAAAACTAGATTAAAAGATACAGCTGCAACTCTAAAACGAAAGCACGGTTACCATATCATGGGGTATAAGCTCTGTCAATATCTTGAAAAACGGCATGCTTTCCCCTATATTGTTGCAATGAATATTCTAGGGCTTGTGCTTTCCCTCGTTTTCATCGGGGTTGTCATCGGATTGGGACTCGTTCTCTCCAAATGGGAGAGGTGCACACCCGAATTTGTGCGCAAATTCATCCACATCGGAGTCTCCAACTGGTGGTTCATCCTTATCTGGAGCACCGACTCCCTGGCCTTCGCGCTCGTGGGGCCGATCCTCTTCATCATAGCCAACGGAGCCGCTGTGGCGACCGGAGCCGCAAATGTGCTCGGTATCAGTGATCGGAGAAGAAATCTCGGATTGGTCTATTTCCCCATCTCCCTTCTTGTGATCGTCTTGCTCGGTTACAATGGCATCATACCCCTGTGGGCGTGCGGAATGGGTGTGATCACCATGGGATATGGTGATGGTCTGGCAGCCATACTGGGCAAGCATTATGGAAAGCGCAAGATTCGAGGAGACAAATCGATTGTCGGAACCGTGGTGATGTTCGCGGTAACCCTAATCGTGGTCGCAGCCTTCTCGATTTCGTATCGGATTGCGGGACTCTGGAGTCCCTCTTGGTGGATTTCCATCATCGTGGTGGCCTTGGTGGCCTCGCTTCTTGAAGCCTACACTCCCCATGGATTGGACAACCTCACGGTTCCGCTGGGAACCATGGTGGTGGCGCACCTTCTTCTGGGAGGAGTATGAGTTCGGGCGTGTGGCTCTACCTTATCCCCTTTGGTGTGAATCTTGCGGTGGCCATCGTAGCCTATGTGTTGCATTGGCTGACCCTTTCCGGTGCGCTTTCCGCCCTCCTTGTCGGATTTTTCGCCTTCCGCTTCACCGGTATCGGGGGTTGGTTCCTTCTTATGCTCTTCTTCATCACCGCAAATATTCTAGGAAAATTGGGCCGAGCGGTTTCCCAAGGTGATATCGAGAAGATTCAGAAAAAAGGTGGTCGTAGGGATTGGGCCCAAGTGATGGCGAATGGAGGGCTTGCGGGAGCCTCGGCTCTTTTATATGGAATTGCCGGAGGAAGACTCGCACTGGTGATGTATGGTGCTGCCATAGCAGCCAGTACCGCCGACACCTGGGCAGGAGAGGCGGGAATACTGAGCCGGAAACCACCTGTATCGATTCGAACGTTCAGGCCGGTACCGGTCGGAATGTCGGGAGGTATCAGTCCGCTGGGAACCTTCAGCAGCCTTCTCGGTTCCGTCCTCATCGCATTGGCGTGGTACGCTACATTCGCCGATTATGGTGATGGCTCCTGGATACTCCTCGCGTCCGTTGTGGCGGTGGCGGGAATGATCGGATCCTTGACCGACAGTTATCTCGGTGCGACCCTCCAAGGACATTACTATGATCCGGAGCGGAAACAGGTGACCGAACATGAACAGAGGAATGGAAAGAAACTGGAGTTGTGCCGCGGCATCAGATGGATAGACAACGATGTGGTGAATTTCCTCAGCAATGTCATCGCGGTGTTGGTCGGCTCGGGTTTCAGCCTCATAATTCTTTAGGAGGAATAGATGAAGAAGTTTCTGTTGATCCCCGATTCGTTCAAGGGGACCATGAGTTCGACACAAATCTGTTCGATCATGGAAGAAGCGATCCACAGGTACTATCCCGAATCGACGGTGGTGTCGATACCTGTGGCCGATGGTGGAGAAGGAAGCGTGGATTCATTCCTTACCGCGATGGGCGGGGAACGTGTCGTTGTGGAAGTCACCGGGCCCTATTTTGGGAAGATGGAGGCCTTCTATGGCATTGTCGACGGCGATACCGCAGTGATCGAGATGGCCGCATGCGCCGGATTGCCTTTGGTCGGGGATGACAAGAGGACTCATCAAGCCACCACCTATGGTGTGGGGGAATTGATGCTGCATGCCGCCCGCAGGGGGTGCAAACGCATCATCGTCGGACTTGGAGGGAGTGCCACCACAGATGGTGGAACCGGAGCCGCAGCTGCATCTGGAGTCGGTTTCTACAACAGGAAGGGAGAGAAGTTTGTTCCAACCGGGGAAACTCTCGCGGAAATAACCCGTATTGATGAATCGACGCGCGATTCTGTTTTGGATGGAATCGAAATCGTCACCATGTGTGATATCGACAATCCACTTCATGGTAAGCATGGCGCCGCCCATGTGTTCGGACCCCAGAAGGGTGCCGATGGGAAGATGGTGGAATTTCTCGATGCCCAATTGCGAGCGTTGGGAGAAACCGTGTCGCAGAGTCTTGGGAAAGAGATTGCAAACTTGCCTGGTGCCGGTGCCGCAGGAGGAATGGGGGGAGGCATGGTCGCCTTCTTCGATGCGAAACTGGAAATGGGAATCGATGTGGTGCTCGATACCGTCCGCTTCGACGAGCTGCTCGAAGGTGCCTCCATGGTCTTCACCGGTGAGGGGAAACTCGATAGCCAGAGTCTGAGAGGCAAGGTGGTGATGGGAATTGCCCGCCGCACCAAGCGCCAGGATGTGCCTTTGGTTGCTGTGGTAGGCGATATCGGGGATCCCATCGAAGGAGCCTATGATGGAGGCGTGTCGGCCATATTCAGCATCAACAGGGTTGCGAAGGATTTCAAGCAGGTGATGGCGAGGGCCCCTCAGGATCTGGCGCTTACGATGGACAACCTCATGCGTTTTCTGCATCGGCTGAAGGTGTGACCTCCATTTTCTTGAAACCATGATGTATTGCGTTGTGGGGGCACGCGGCGATGCAGTCCCCGCAACGGATGCAGGATGTGCTGTTCGGTGTCTCGAACACCGGGATATCGAGCTTGCATACCTTCTGGCATACTTTGCAGGAAGTGCAGCTGTGCGCATCGATTTCGAACCTATAGAGCGATACGGGGTTGAACAGTCCGTAGATCGCGCCGAGTGGACAGACATACCTGCAGAATGGGCGATACACGATGATCGAAGCGAGGATGGTGATTGCGAGGATCAGGTTCTTCCAAGCGAAAAGCCAACCCGCGATACTTCTGAGTCCCGAATTCCCGGCCAGCAGGAACAGTCCGGACAGCGTTCCCGAAGGACAGACCCATGAACAGAAATATGGACTTCCCTGTCCAATGATGTCGACCAGGAAGAGTGGGAGAAGTATCACAAACACCACCAACACCAGATAACGGATGAAGGACAGGTACTTCTCTCCCGGTAGACGCCTTTTCCTTTTCCATCCTTTCGGAAGGGGAATCTTGTGGAGAAGATCCTGAAACCAACCGAACGGGCAGAGCCAACCACATGCGAAGCGGCCCATCGAGGCCCCGACAGCTATCAGGAAGCCTCCCACATACCATGAGAAGTAGGTCTCCCTTTGACCAATCACCGCCTGCAACGATCCTATCGGGCAGGATCCCAGTGCCCCTGGGCATGCATAACAATTCAATCCCGGAACGCAGAGGGCCTTGGAATCCCCACGATATATTTTTCCCTCGAGGAATCCCATCACATAGGCGTTCGAGATGATTGCCGTCACCAGCTGGATGAGGTTGCGGCGTCTGTGGTGTGCTTTCATCACTCTAGCCAAGACCGATACACTCCAAACAGATCACGGTGGCTTTCTTGAGCACGACGAGCGCTTCTCCATTGGACACGCCTATTCCCAAGGTCACCAGTCCCACCACCAAAAGGATGATGGAGATCAGTCGAGATCTGCCAATGTCGATTCCATTATGCCTCTCCATGTCTTCGTATCCCTCGCTCCATAATATGTTTCTCCCACGATGTTGCCCTTGTTGTCAACGAAAAAGGTTTCAGGGACCACCTGGACATCCTTCAAACGGAGGTTGTAGAGATCTTCGGAGGGAAGAAGATGGGTATAATCGGCACCGGTTTCCTGAATGATGTATTTTGCGGTACCGATGCTTTTCGCGAAAGCTTCTTCGTTGGAGAAGTTCACATCGGAAACGATTCCGATGATGTTCACACCTTTTGGTGCAAACTCCTTCTGCAATTGGGCCAGTGCCGGCATTTCCTCCAAGCATGGGCTGCAATAGGTGGCCCATACGTTGATCATGGTGAGTTCGTAGGGAGCGAATATCTGTTGTGTCGTCTCCTGGCCCTCAAGGTCGAGAGTCCAGAATTCATGTAGACCTTGTTCTTCCGTTCCAGCTGCGGTTGCGAATCCGATCGTTATGATCATGGTGATGACGATTGTCAAGGCCAGTCGGGCAAATGTGCGCATGATGTACCTCGCTACTAATATATTAGTGGAACAATACCAAGAGAGGCTGATAGAGGCAAGTACGTTGTGCTCACGTGGTTGCGATTGAAATGGACACAGGGGGTCTACGTTCACTGACATAGAGTCCTAAGAGGATCAAAAGACATCCTGAAAGTGCCATCGAGGTAACCGGTTCTCCCAATACGAGCGCGGCGGTGAACAGTGAGATCAGTGGGGTGAGATAGATGTAGGCACTGGTTCGGAACACACCGAGCACCGCCACCGCATGGTTCCAACTGACGAAACAGGTCGCACTTGCTCCCAAGCCGAGAAATAGGAGAAGAAGTGTGTGTGTCGGGGTGAAATCTTCCGGGGAGATGGAGAAGTCGCCAAAGAATGTGGCTGGAAGCATGAACAATACACCATAGAAGAATATTCTCTTGGTATAGCTCGCCACCTTGTAGGTGTGGGTATCGATTTTCTTCAGTATGATTGAATAGATGGCCCATCCGAGTGTGGAGGCCAGTGCGAGCAGGTCCCCTCGGAGCGAAAGGTGTATGTCTATGGTTCCGTTGAGCATGACCAATGCGGCCCCAATCGATGAGATGGCGAATCCCAACAACAAACTGGGGCGCACCTTCTCCTCTTTCAGGAAAAAGGGGGCCAGCAGTGCGGTGGTGAGGGGAGCGATGGAAACGAGGATTCCCACATTCGAGGCATAGGTGAAGGTGAGTGCGTAGTTCTCCAAAAGATAATACATCACGACACCGGTGAGTCCCGCACCGGCAAACAGCAACTCTTGCTTCAGTTGGAATGGGATCGCAGGTTTCCTTCCATGTCGTATCCTGTCGAGGAACCAAAGGCCAAGGTAGCCCATGGCAAATCGTATCACCAGAATCTCCAGTGGGGAAAAGGAGGAAAGCAAGATCTTGGTGGCGATAAAGGTGGTCCCCCACACCAGGATGGTGAAGAGGGCCGCGGCATGTGCCAAGGCTCTGTCGTTGTGCATGTCGGGACTTTGCCATGGAAGCGGAAAAATGTACAGATGTGGTGAATCGAAGGTTCGATGGAAATTTTTTCAAATTGTTGTTGCTGTTCACGATTTTTATTTGTATGTTACATATCGGTGGCGGGACCGTTTGGTCCCAAGCCATCCATGCCTGGTCGCAGGCTGATGATGAAAAAGTTATTACACATACAAGTGAGGGGTACACTATGGCAAAACAACTTCAGTTCAATGAAGAAGCCCGAAGGGCGTTGGTGGTTGGCGTTGAGAAGCTCTCGAGAGCTGTGAAGGTCACACTCGGTCCCAAGGGTCGCAATGTCCTGATCGACAAGAAGTTCGGCGCACCGACTGTCACCAAGGATGGTGTTTCGGTTGCTCGCGAGATCGAGTTGGAGGATCCGTTCGAGAACATGGGAGCGCAGTTGCTCAAGGAAGTCGCCACCAAGACCAACGATGTGGCCGGTGATGGAACCACCACTGCTACGGTTCTCGCCTACTCCATCACGAAGGAAGGGATGAAGAGTGTTGCCGCTGGAGTCAATCCTATGGGCATCAGAAGGGGAGTCGACAAAGCTGTCGAAGATACGATCAAGGAATTGAAGCGCCAGGCGCGTATCATCAAGGACAAGGAAGAGCTTGCCCAGGTTGCATGCATTAGCGCGAACAACGATAGGGAAATCGGAGACGAGATCGCCAACGCAATGGAGAAGGTTGGTAAAGATGGTGTCATTACCGTAGAGGAGTCCAAGACCATCGAAACCACCACCGATTTTGTCGAAGGTATGCAGTTCGATCGCGGATATCTTTCTCCCTATTTCGCCACCAACCGGGATACCATGGTTTCTATTCTTGAGGATCCCTACATCCTTATTTACGATAAGAAGATTTCCAATATGAAGGATCTTCTTCCCGTACTGGAGAAGGTTGCCCAGGCAGGTAAGCCGATTCTCATCATTGCCGAAGATGTCGATGGCGAGGCGTTGGCCACACTTATTGTGAACACCATCCGTGGAACCCTCAACGCCGTTGCGGTGAAGGCTCCTGGATTCGGCGATCGCCGCAAGGCCATGCTTGAGGATATCGCGATCCTCACCGGTGGACAGGTCATCTCCGAGGAGATCGGTCTCAAGCTGGAGAACACCGACCTTTCCCAGCTCGGTAGGGCGAAAACCGTGAAGGTGGAGAAGGACAACACCACCATCATCAATGGTGCCGGCAAACAATCCGATATCAAGGACAGGATCAGTCAGATCAAGGTACAGATCCAGGATACTTCCAGCGATTACGATCGTGAAAAGTTGCAGGAGCGTTTGGCCAAGCTCGCCGGTGGTGTCGCTGTGATCAATGTGGGTGCAGCTACCGAAGTTGAACTCAAGGAAAAGAAGCATCGTGTCGAAGACGCACTTTCCGCCACGAGAGCTGCAATTGAAGAAGGCGTTATCGCTGGTGGCGGTGTGGCACTTATCCAGGCTGCCAAGACTCTCGAAGCCAAGAATCTTAACGGGTTTACCGAGGAAGAGGTGATCGGTTACAAAATCGTCCGCCGTGCACTTGAGGAACCTATCCGACAGATTGCCGAGAATGCAGGTCTTGATGGTTCGATCATTGCCGAGAAGGCCAAGCATGAGAAGCCGGAAAATGGCTTCGATGCCGCCAAGATGGAATGGGTGAACATGTTCGAGGCAGGGATTACCGATCCCGCGAAGGTGACGAGAAGTGCTTTGCAGAACGCAGCATCGATCGCAGCCCTCATCCTTACCACAGAGTGTTCGATCACAGACCTTCCCGCCGACGAGCCCGCGGCTCCCGCAGGTGGTGGAATGGGTGGCATGGGCGGTATGGGCGGCATGATGTAAGCCCTTTGTATACAAACAGTACAGTCAAGGTGGATTCCGGGACTTCCTTGGGGTCCACCTTTTTTCGTTCAACGCCAAATCGCTATTTCCCATCGGTTTTTACAGATAATTGGTAAACTTGACTACCTTTGGGGTAACATGGTACGTTAAGCGGTACGAAAAATTCAGAAACCTAGAGTGAGGTTATATTAGTATGAATGCATTGCTGACAACCTTGGGTGCCCAAGGTACTGCAACCACCTCGGCAAGTTCAACCGGATCCATGACCACCACGTTCATCACGTTTGGTTTGATCATCCTGATCTTCTATTTCCTGATCATCAGACCGCAGAAGAAACGTGACAAGGAGACCAAGAACATGCTCGCCTCGATGAAGAAGGGTGACAAGGTCGTCTCCATCGGAGGTATTCGTGGAACTGTCGTGATCGTCAAGGAGACAACCGTGGTTGTCAAGGTCGACGACAACACCAGGATAGAGTTCTCCAAGAACGCCATTGCGCAGATTTTGGATAGGAAGGCTGAGAACGCAACTGCGAAAGCTGAGAAATCGGCGAAGGCTGAGGCGAAGAAAGAGACTGTCGAAGCTCCTGCCAAAAAGAAGAAGGCTTCTTCGACCAAGGCCGAACCCGTTGAGGATGCTGTGGTGGTGGAAGAGACTCCTGCGGAATCAGAAACGAAAGAGACCAAATAACGACATCGATATCATACGGAGAGCATCATGAAAAAACGAGGGCGATTGTTCATCGTTCTTCTGGTGGCTGTGGTATGTGGAATTTTCCTCTATCCCACGGTCAAATGGTACGGATTCGTACCTCAGGAGACAAAGGATCTTGCGACTGGCTCGATGGTCCAGATTCGGGAGTATGCGCAGGGAAGGGCGACCAGGGACTTGAGGGGACTCAAGGAGCTCATCGCATCCGATCCTACCGCGAAATTGCCCGATGGATATGGATTCCTTTTGCCGGTGGTTAAAGAGAATTACAAGTCAATGAAGCGGGATACTCCGCGGGATTGGACCATTGAAGCGGTATTCAGAGGGTTTGCGAGCGAGCAGGGCTTGTTCGATGCCTTGGAGAACCACTACAGGTCGGAATTGGTCGATATTAAGACATTGAGTGGAAACGTGTTGCAGCTTGGTCTCGATTTGCGTGGCGGTATGAGTATTTTGCTTGAAGCCGATACCGAGGCCTACGAGGCAAAGAATGGAACACGACTCTCCGGTGCTGACGTCACCGCGTTGTTGAATGAGGATATAGCGATTCTGAATGAGCGTATCGACCAATTCGGTGTCACCGAACCCGATATCCGCATCCAGGGTTCCGATCAGATCCTTATTGAGATTCCGGGTGCCGCCGATCCGGAAAGGGTGAATTCCTTCCTACGCGGCAAGGGTTCCCTTACCTTCCAGATTGTCGATCAGGAACTCACCGATCAGTTGAACACCTATTATTCGGAAAATCCCGGTGAGGTCTATACCGATGCCGGTCAGATCAAGCAACCCGAGTTCCTTTCCGCTGGCAAGATTGCAACCGCTTACTATGTGAATGATGAATACGGTTTGGACGAACTCTCGAGCTATGTGGTGCTCAATGAAGAGATCGGACTCGATGGTATCCATATTGCCAATGCCGTGGTGGGGACAAACCCCATTACCGGTCAACCGACGGTGAATTTCGAACTGGATTCGACCGGTGGTGAGCTTTTCTACAAGTTGACCTCGACCAATACCGGCGAGTTGATGGCCGTTGTGCAGGACGGAAAGGTGAAGGCGATGGCAACCATCACCGAGCCTATCCGCAATAGTGTGCAGATCACTGGTTTCGGTGTGGAAGAGGCGCAAGATCTCTCCATCGTATTGAAGACCGCCGCCTTGCCGATCGAATTGATCGTCGTGAGTCAACAGGGAGTCGGTGCTTCACTCGGTGAGGATACCGTGCAATCGGGATTGGTAGCGATTTTGATCGGTTTGGCCCTTGTCTTCATCTTCATGGTAGTAATCTACAAAGGGAGTGGCTTGTTCGCCGATATCGCGTTGTTGTTCAATCTGGTGATACTGCTCGCAGTGTTGTCGGCTTTCAATCTTACTTTGACACTCACCAGTATCGCAGGTCTGGTGTTGACCGTCGGTATGGCGGTTGATGCAAATGTCATCATCCTCGAACGAATCAAGGAGGAGTTGGCTTATGGAAAAGGTGCCGAAGCTTCGGTGAAGGCAGGTTTTGCGAAAGCATTCTGGACCATCATGGATGCGAACGTCACCACCATTATCGCGGCATTGGTGCTCTCCCAACTCGGATCGGGTTCGGTCAAGGGTTTTGCGAATACTCTTGCGGTAGGTATTGTGAGTTCGATGTTCAATGCGCTGTTTGTGGTGAAGTTGATGTACGACGCATCCCTCTCCGGTAAGCATCCTCGGCTGAGCATTGGCTGGAGGAGGAAGTAATTATGTCCAAGAAGATTTATCCAATAACCAAGTTTCGATTTGTTTCAGTTGTGGTTTCCGTCCTCCTGTTGTTGGTAGGTTTGGTTTCCTACGTCGCTTTCGGTGGATTCAATCTGGGAATTGATTTCCAGAGTGGTTTCTCCCAGCGTGTGCAGATTGCTCCCTCCGCCCTATCACTTGCCTATGAAGGAAACGATTCGGTCACCTTGAATGTGACCGGTGGTGTGGTGACCTTGATTTCCAGGGATGCTTCTGGTTCCCGGTACAACGAGTTCACCCCGACCGAGTATCCGACGATCGGTGATCTCGTGGAAGGTATAAACGGTACCGTGGCAGGGGTTTCGGCGATTGCCATCGATGCTTCGTTGCCAACGGCATCCCTGATCACAGGGTTCGGGCTTCCCGCGACCTTGGATTCCACTTCGTTTGTACTCAATAGCGAAAATGTCGATGCCACCGATTATATCACGATCGATGAGATGCGCGAGGCTCTAGGTGATGGTGCCCTTGTGCAGGTGGTTGGTGACGAGTATCGTCAGGTGTTCCAGCTTCGAATGGCGAATGACGACAATCTGACTGAAGAGGAGATTTCCGCTGAGGTCGAGCAGTCCCTGGCAGATACGTTCGGAGCCGACGAGGTTGTCGTATTGCAGTCCGACTTTGTCGGTCCCAAATACTCCTCGACCCTTGTGAGTGGATCAATTCTGATCGTTATTGTTGCGATTGCCTTGATTCTTCTCTATATCTGGTTCAGGTTCAAGCTCGCCTATGCGTTGGCCGCAATCATCACTTTGGTCCACGATACGTTCCTGTTGATCGGTTTCATCACATTGTTCAGGCTCGAGGTGTCGAGTACAACCATCGCTGCTCTGTTGACCATTATCGGATATTCGTTGAACAACGTGATTGTCATCTTCGACAGAATCAGGGAAAACCGTCCCATGTTGAAGGACCTGTCGATGCTCAAATTGATCGACACCAGTGTTTCACAATCATTGTCGAGAACCCTTTTCTCATCACTGACCACTGTCTTTGCAATTCTCCCGTTGGCTTTGTTGGCTTCGGGTGCAATTCAGCTTTTCGCGATCGAGATGGTATTCGGTATTGTGGTCGGAGCCTATTCCTGTAACTTCCTCGCTCCTTCACTCCTTTTCTGGATTACCAAGAAGCGGGATTTGGAACATGCTTCACCTGTCGAGAATGTTGCGGTTGATTCGCAGGAAGTTCCGGCTGAGAAGACCGAGGTTGAGAAGGTTGAAATTCCCAAGCTCGAACGCAAGATGAAGGGTAAGCGCCAACAAAAGAAATAGTGTTTGGTGCCGGTTATCCAGCTTCTTGTTCGGCCGCCCCGTAGGAATCCTGCGAAGGCGGCCTGCTTTGTTTTGGAGGTAGTGCTTGATCGTAGAGAAATCATCAACAATGGGATATTGCAATGGAGTTGCCCATGTCATCGAATTGGCCAACGAATGTCTGAAGATTGCAGAGGAACAGAATCTTCGTGCCTATTCGATTGGTTGGTTCATCCATAATCCCAATGTCGTGAGTCGATTCATGGCTGCCGGGATGCAACATATTGAGAATCCCGAAGATGGACCTCCGGGGGTTGCCTTGATACGGGCCCATGGTATCGGGGATCCCCTGCGATTACGATTCGTTCAAGCAGGGTTTCATTTGATCGATGGTACCTGCGGCACCGTAGCCTATTCCCAACGGATGATCCGCAACAGCGACCGGTCCCTACATGTGGTGCTGGCCGGGTTGCATGGACACAGCGAGGTCGAGGCACTCACCCATGTGTGGGATGGGAATCGTGAAGTGATTCCCGTTTCTGTGGTGGAGTCTCCCAAGGATGTGGATAACCTGAGCTCATTCGGTGACGATGGGATCCTGTTCATGACACAAACCACTTTCCCCCTATTGCAATATAGGGAAGTGAAGTCCCGAATGGAGAAAAGGTTCTCTTCCCGCTTGGTGATGGGCAACCGACTCTGTCCCACCACATCCAGGCGTCTGGAAGCGATAAATGTGTTGTGCACCAAGGTTGATGCGGTTATTGTCATAGGTGGAAGGATGAGTGCCAATACGACTGCTTTGGTACATGTGGTGGAAACGCATGGGTTGCCAGTATGGCATATCGAGAGCGCGGGTGAGATACCACAGGAGATATACGGGTTCGAAAGGGTTGGTATCACAGCGGGAACGTCCACTCCCCCCGAGGATATTGAAGAAGTGTATCGGGTACTCAAGGAAGGTATATGATGATGCATCAGAACGAGAGGTATTGTTCATCCGAAGAGTTCCTTTCCCAGATAAGGAAGAAGCAGGGTTTCATTTGTGATATGGATGGTGTGATCTACCATGGCAATCGGTTGTTGCCTGGAGTGAAGGGTTTCATCGAATGGCTCAAGAAAGAGAATAAACGATTTCTTTTTCTCACCAATTCGAGTGAGCGGTCCCCCATGGAACTGAAACTCAAGATGCGTCGATTGGGTATGGAATTGGAGGTCGGGCATTTCTATACTTCGGCTTTGGCGACAGCAGGGTTTTTGGCTTCCCAAGTTCCGAACGGTACCGCCTACGTGATCGGGGAAGCCGGACTTATCAATGCCCTCTATGAGGTGGGCTATTCGATGAATGATGTGAATCCAGACTATGTGGTGGTCGGTGAGTCCAAGACGTACAACTATGAAACCGTGATCCGTGCGGTTTCGTTGGTACGCAACGGGGCCCGTCTCATCGGCACCAATCCCGATACCACCGGACCCAGCGAAGAGGGTATCGTACCGGCTACAGGGTCGTTGATACTTCCCATCGCTAGAACCGCCGGAGTCGAACCCTACTTCATCGGCAAGCCCAACCCGGTGATGATGCGGCAGGCCTTGCGGCGTCTTGAATGCAAGCGTGAAGATTCTGTGATAATCGGCGACCGGATGGACACCGATATGGTGAGTGGCATTGAAAGTGGAATCGATACCGTTTTGGTGCTCTCGGGAGTGTCGGACATGGAAACTCCCTCAAAATTCGCTTATCGTCCATATCTGGTGCTCGATTCCGTGGGAACGATTGTTCCCGATGAACTTTAGATTTTTCAGGAGGGGTAGATGATTTCCATTCCAACGATCAAGCGGTTTCCATCTTATTTGAGGTTGTTGCGACAGTATAAGGAAGAGGGTATGCAGTGGGTCTCCGCGACCCGTTTGGCTGGCGAACTCGGTTTGACTCCGATACAGGTACGGAAGGATATGGCAGGTACCGGTGTCGAGGGAAAACCCAAGGTTGGATTCGAGATCGATTCCTTGATTTCCGCGATAGTCAAGAATTTGGGTTGGGACAATACCACCGATGCGGTGCTGATAGGTGCCGGGCATTTGGGTGTGGCGTTGTCCCGATATGAGGGTTTTGCGAGTTATGGGCTGCATATTGTGGCGGTGTTCGACAAGGATTCGACGAAATTCGGTCGTCCGATCGGCAAGACGATTGTCTATCCGATGGACGAGCTGCATGCCTATGTGAAGGACCATGCGATCAACATCGCGGTCATCACCGTTCCCGCGGAATCTGCCCAAGAGGTTGCGGATACTCTCGTTGATGCGGGGATCAAGGCGATTTGGAATTTTGCGCCAAAGGACTTGAGACTGCCTTCCCATGTCGTGCTGCAGCGGACCGATCTCGCCACAAGTTTCGCTGTACTTTCGGCCAAGTGCCGTCGTTTATTTGACAATTGTGGACAAGAAGTTGGACAAATATAATTTAATGTGAAATCTATTATATTATAATTATACTTATCCCCTCTTGAGAAAAGTTAATTTTACAAGAGGGGATATTAATTGACATACTATCGATAATTTATTATCCTTTTTTGCATGAGCATCATAACTGTTGAATTGTGTATGGGAAGTTCCTGCTTTGCCCGGGGAAACGCAAAGACTCTCGAATATCTCGAATCGTATATCGCTTCGCATGATTTGTCGGGAAGTGTGGAATTGACGGGACATCTTTGTTTGGGAACGTGTTCGGAAGGTCCGAATGTGAGAATCGATGGAATTCTTCATAATGGAGTCCAACCCGAATCCGTGGTCTCCCTTCTCGAGACCGCAATGCGACAGAGGGAGCACGCACATGGGTGAAGGTAAGGCGGGACTCTATCCGATCTACACCGAATTGACCGAATGTCGTGACTGCTACAAATGTGTGCGCGCTTGTCCGGTGAAAGCGATCCAAGTGAAGGATGGGCGGGCTGTGGTGGTACGGAATCGATGCATCTCTTGTGGGAGATGTGTGGATACCTGTCCTTCGCATGCGAAGAAAATCAGGGATGACATCCACTTGGCAAAAACACTTTTGGCATCCTCCCGAAAGGTCCTCGTGTCGTTGGCTCCTTCATATGTGTCGGAATTCTCGGAAACTCCCGATGCAGTGCTAATCGCGCTCAAGCGACTGGGTTTCGATGCGATTTCTGAGACTGCGATCGGTGCGTCGTTGGTATCGGCGGCAATCGATGGAAGGATGCAAGAGGGTAAGGGATGTCCATGGATATCCACAGCGTGCCCATCGGTGGTGGAAGCAGTCCATCGATACTATCCCGAACTGGTCGGGTCCCTCTCCCCATTGCCGTCCCCGTTGCAATGCCACTGTGCCTATTTGCGACATCTCTACGGGGAAGACATGGGAATCGTTTTCATCGGTCCCTGTATTGCAAAGAAAGTCGAGGCCGACCAGAATCCGGGTTTCCCTGATGTGGCACTTACATTCAGGGAGCTCAGACGGTGGTTCGGGGATGCTCACATCGATCTAAAGACATTGCAGGAAACGGCAAATCTTGATGCCGAACCCATCGACTTCGTTCCCGCACAAGCGGGAGAGAGCATGCTCTATCCTATGGAAGGTGGAATGGTGGCGACTTTGGGTATTGGCAAGGATGTGTTTCAGGATAAGGCGATTTCCGTTTCGGGAGTCACTCTTGTGAATGAAACACTTGGTGATCTGCAGGGAAGCACGGCTCTCCTTTCCACAATTCCATTTCTTGAATTGCTCAATTGTGAAGGGGGCTGCATCAATGGTCCAGGTAAATCCAGATTCCGCTCCTCCGCGGTAAGCAAGTCGGAAACCACTCGGTATACCCGTCTGAGAGTTGGTGGGAAAGGCCCCCTGTTTGTTCCTCCCGCACACTTTGTCTCCGATTTGGTAGTGAAGGGATACGATATGCTTTCACCCCTGTCGGAGCCGGTCGAGCCGCACGCACGGGTGAGTTTTTCCGAAGAGGAGATTTGTGGTGCACTCATTGATTTGGGCAAGTGTTCTCCGGGAGACGAGCTGAATTGCGGTGGATGTGGATACAATTCGTGTCGCGATATGGCGGTCGCTTACCTTGAGGGAATGGCTGAACCGGAGATGTGCGTGACGAAAATGCGCAAATTGGCACAGAGCAAAATCGATGTGCTTCTCAGGACTCTTCCGATGGGTGTGGTGATCGTGGATCGTGAGTTGAAGATAGCCGACTGCAATTCGGCATTCATCATGCTGTTTGCCGATTTGGACAAGGAGTTGGGTTCCTCGGCCGTTGAGCGGGTGGTGGGGATGCCGCTCTCTAGATTCGTCCCATTCCATGGAGAATTCTCCCAACAATTCGAGAATCCGGTGAATGCAGGGCAGTATCGATTGCACTACAAGGGGAAATTTCTCAAGGTCACTTTCTTCACCATCGAAAACCATCGTCTTGTGGGTGCCATGTTCCAAGATGTCACCACTCCCACCATAAGAAGGGAAACGGTGGTGAAAAAAGCCGATGCGGTGATCAAGAAGAGTCTCGAGACGGTGCAACAGATCGCCTCATTGCTGGGAGAGAATGCCGCGGAGACGGAAATCACCCTCAATTCATTGGTTGAAGCATTCCAGGTTCCGGACAGTTCTGCAGCCGATGGGTTCCTTCCCGATTCGGACCAGAGGGGTATGTCATGAACGACCTGTTCATTGATGTCGATTACCACCAGAGGTTCAAATCTGGTCAGAAGATCGCCGGTGATGTGTTCCTCCAATCCCGTGATTCCACATCTTGCCAGATCGTCTGCACCCTCTCGGATGGATTGGGTAGTGGTGTGAAGGCGAATGTATTGGCAAACCTCACCGCCCATATGGCCCATAAGCTGTCGTTCAGTCCAATGCATCTCGGAAAGTCGGCCAAAATCATCATGAACACCCTTCCCGTCTGTAGTGAGAGGAAGATCAGTTATGCCACCTTCACCATTGCCGACATCCGCTATGCCGACAAGGATGCCATCACCGTTCAGTTGATCGAATACGACAATCCTCCTGCGTTTCATTTTTCCCATTCGGAAGCCGTATCGATTGCAACAACGAGTATCGAGCTACATCGGGAAGGCGCATTCAAACAGGAGATCATACGACAATCCTCCTTCACACTGAGGATGGGTGATCGTCTTGTGATGTTCACCGATGGGGTCACACAATCGGGGATGGGGACACATTTTCCCTTGGGTTGGCGTAGAAGTGGCGTATGTAGCCACATCTCCCGGCTGATTGCCGGGAATCCCGACATTTCTTCACGTGAATTGTCGGGTGCGATCACGGGAAAGGCGTATTCCCTCGATGGAATGGATGCGAAGGACGACATCACATGTGCGGTGGTGTATGTGAGGAAACCAAGAAGAACGCTTGTGGTGACGGGGCCTCCCTTCACAAAGGAACGGGATGCCGATCTTGTGCGAAAGATCGAATCGTTTGAGGGAAAGAAGATCGTATCCGGGGGAACCACCGCGCAAATCGTGTCACGTTTGATGGAAAAGAGGGTTTCGGTCGATCTTTCATCCTGGTCTCCGGGGGTTCCTCCGGCATCCAAGATGGATGGATTGGATCTGGTGACCGAAGGTATGCTTACATTGGGCAAGGTCGCCACATGTTTGGAACAAAAGATTCCCACCAATTCGATGCCAAACGATGCGGTGAGGAGATACGTGTCGCTCTTGATGGATAGCGACCAGGTCCACTTCATTGTAGGAACAAAGATAAATGAAGCACATCAGGATCCGAATATACCGGTGGAGATCGGTATTCGAAGAACCATAATGGGACGGATTCGCAAGGCTCTGGAGGAGCAATATCTTAAGGAAACCGTGCTGGAGTACATGTAGAACGCTTGTGTGAGTGAGGTGAAAGGTATGGGACAGAAAAAGATCAAGGTGAAGATTTGTGTGGGAACCGCTTGTTTTGTGCAAGGAGGTGCGGACTTGTTGCTCTATGAAGATTTCCTGGATCCCCACTTGTTGGGTCTCTGTGAATTTGAGGGTACTTCCTGTTTGGATGCATGCAAGAGAGACGCGGTGGGTTTGAAGGCGCCGTTCGTCGAGGTCGATGGAAAGTTGTATTCCGAGATGACACCACGCAAGTTGTCGGAAATATTGAAGGAGGCCGCTCATGTTGGAGGTTAACAACCAATACACGTTGATGAAAAGAAAGATCGACGTCGAGGTATTGAAATCCTATTTTTCGGGAACCTTGGCCAACGACATAGAGCTTTTGCCAATCAAGATCATTCCAAGGGAACGGGAACCGAACCGTTGTTGTGTCTACAAGGAGAGGGCAATGGTGCGGTATAGGATCATGGCCCTCCTTGGTGTGGATATCGATCGAAACGACGACGAGTACAAATCCCTTGCATCCTACGCCGAGGAGGCTCTTGCAAAGAAACCGGAGATATTGCCTACGTTGACCACGATTACACCTGGTTGCAGTGCCTGCCCCGATGAGCAATATCGGATCACCGATGCCTGTAGGGGCTGTTTTGCGAGACCTTGTCTCGCCAACTGTCCAAAAGAGGCGATCGTATTCGTGAATGGGCGCGCGATCATTGATGAAAAGCGATGCATCAACTGTGGGAAATGTCTCGATGTTTGTCCCTTCCATGCGGTAGTCCATGTGCCGGTTCCCTGCGAAGCCGCCTGTCCGGTTGGAGCCATACACAAGAACGCAGCGGGATATGTGGAGATAGACCATGGGAAATGTATCGATTGTGGCCACTGCTCGCGTTCTTGTCCTTTTGGAGCAATCGCCGAACGTAGTTCGCTCATGTATGTGGCGAAATTGCTCATGAAGGGAACACATGTCGTTGCCATGGTTGCTCCGGCTATAGAAGGCCAATTCCCCGGTTCCTTGGCACAGATCAAGTCCGCATTGTCGAAGGTGGGATTTTCGGATGTGGTTGAAGTCGCCGAAGGTGCCGAGCTCACCGCACGACACGAAGCGAACGAGTTGAGGGAGAAGCTTGATGGGGGACAACGTTTCATGACGACCAGTTGTTGTCCCGCCTATACCGGTTTGGTGGATGCGCATGTTCCGGAACTCGCTCCGTATTATTCACAGACACTCTCTCCCATGGCCTACACGACACATATCTGTGAAACACGATACCCGGGGGCGAATTTGGTGTTTATCGGACCTTGTTTGGCGAAGAAGGTGGAAGCGGCTTCCCTGCCTTCAATCGATTCGGTACTCACATTTGCGGAACTTGCGGCTCTGTTTGTGGCGAAGGGTGTCGATGTCAAGGAGATGCCTGTTGTCGAAGAACCGGTCGATTCGACGACATATGCCGACTGTAGGGGATTCGCATTGCCACAAGGAGTGGCGAGGGCTGTCGTCAAGAGATCGGAAACACCTTTCAAGACCATGCAGATCGATGGGTTGGATAAGAAGACGGTACGACTGATGAAGATTTGGCCCAAACGCCCACCAGAAGCCGATCTCGTGGAGGTGATGTGTTGCGAGGGTGGATGTCTTGCGGGACCGGGAGTACTGGTGAATCCAAAAATCGCGAACCGCTTGCGCCAAGGGATCGATGTCGCTACAGTGGGAACCAAACCATTGGAGGCGAAGAGGCATGTTTGAACCATTGGAGAAGGGGAATCTTGATCATAGGGAGATATTGGGTCAACTGGAGGCGTTGATCGAAATGGCGGATCCCAATCCGTACGGGAGAATCGCTTCACTGGCCAATGCGAGTGCGTTGCTTGCATATTATTTGGAGCGGATCAACTGGGTGGGATTCTATCTGGTCGATTCGTCGGGTGATCGTTCTTCACTGGTGCTTGGTCCTTTCCAAGGAGCTCCGGTTTGCGTGGAGATCGGCATCGGGAAAGGTGTGTGTGGAACCGCTTGGAAAGAGAAGAAGACCATGTCGGTTCCCGATGTCACTCTCTTTCCCGGTCATATCGCCTGCGATGCGGCCAGCAGAAGCGAAGTGGTGGTGCCTTTGTTGAAGGGCGAAGTGGTGATGGGCGTACTCGATGTGGACAGTCCACTGCCGAATCGGTTTTCCACGGACGATGTGGAGTTCTTTGAACAGGCAGCCTCCATCATTGCCAGGATATTCCCATGACCCATCGACTTGACAATATTTGAAAACATCCACACTATTGTCGTAAGGTGTCGACGGAGACGAGTAATCGGCTACAACTGTCTGTGAGAGGACGTCCTTCCGGAATTCCGGTCGGGTGAGAGGCGTTCGGCAGTTCCCGATGAAAACCCCTCCCGAGCCGTGGGTCGAACGCATGTGCCACTAGGCCCGCCGCCCTCCCGGCGACAAGGGATCGAATGAGTGCTCGAGACGGCGTAATAAAGTCGTCCCGGGAAGTAAGGTGGAACCGCGGAAACATGACCTTCATGTTCTCGTCCTTACCAGATTGCGTGCGTTTTGCATGCGGTGGTTGGGAAGAGTACGTGGAGGTTTTTTCATAATTCGATAGGATGGTACTCCAAGGAGTACGGAGGAGATCATATGGCGCAAAAGAAGGAAGAAGTGAACGAGAAGTTGGCAAAAGTGAGACACTCGATGTCCCACGTGATGGCCGAAGCCGTATTGCAAATGTTCCCATCGGCACAGATTGCGATCGGTCCTGCGATAGACAATGGATTCTATTACGATTTCGATTTGCCGAGAGCCCTCACTTCGGAGGATTTGGATGAAATCACCAAGAGGATGAAGACGATCATCCAGGAGGACAAGGAATTCAAGAGGATCGTTGTCTCAAGGGACGAAGCGAAGAGGATGTTTTCCGAACAGGTGTACAAGCAGGAGCTCATAGATGCGATTCCCGCCGATGAGGAGGTATCCCTTTACAATCAGGGTGGATTCACCGATCTTTGTCGTGGTCCGCATGTCGCTTCCACCAAAGAGTTGAATCCCGATTCCTTCAAATTGCTGAGCACTGCGGGTGCCTACTGGAGAGGCAAGGAGACCAATCCCATGCTCACCAGGATATATGCCACCGCATGGACAAACCCGAAGGATTTGCGCCTCTACCTGCAGAAGTTGGAAGAGATCGAGAAGCGGGACCATCGCAAGTTGGGAAAGGAGCTCGATCTGTTCAGTTTCCACGAAGAGGCGGGGCCGGGATTGGTGTACTGGCATCCTAGGGGCGCCAGGATCAGGATGGCGATTGAGGATTTCTGGAAACAGCAGCATTATGCCAATGGCTATGAGATGGTCTATACCCCCCATGTGGGAAAGGCTTGGTTGTGGGAGACTTCGGGACATCTGGGGTTCTACAAGGAGAGCATGTACTCTCCGATGGAGATGGATAAGGCCGACTATTATACCAAACCGATGAACTGTCCCTTCCATATCATGATCTACAAGAATTCGAAGCATTCGTATCGGGAGCTTCCGTTCCGTTGGGCGGAATTGGGAACCGTGTATCGTTATGAGAAGGCCGGAGCCCTACATGGATTGCTGAGGGTAAGGGGGTTCACACAGGATGATGCACATATCTTCTGTACTCCCGAGCAGATGGATTCCGAAATCAGGGAGGTGTTGCGTTTCTCACTTTTCATGCTCCGTTCATTCGGTTTCAAGGATATCGAAGCATATTTGTCGACCCGTCCCGAAAAGAGTGTCGGTGAACCCGAGAGATGGGATGCGGCAATCGAATCTCTTCGTAAAGCCATCGAAGAAGAGGGTCTCGATTATGGTGTGGATGAAGGTGGTGGTGCCTTCTACGGTCCCAAGATCGACCTTAAGATCAAGGATGCGATCGGTCGTGAATGGCAATTGTCGACCGTTCAGTTCGATTTCAATGAACCGGAACGGTTCGATATGACTTTCGTCGATTCGGATGGTGTTGAGAAGAGACCATATATGATCCATCGTGCGTTGCTGGGATCCATTGAAAGATTCTTCGGTGTGCTGTTGGAACACTTCGCAGGTGCGTTCCCCCTCTGGCTGGCTCCAGAACAGGTCTGTGTGATTCCTGTCTCGGAAATCTTCAATGGGTATGCCCGGGAGGTCTCGACTGTGCTCAAGGCCCAAGGTGTCAGGGTGTATGTGGATGATGGGGATGATAGGATGAATGCAAAGATCCGCAATGCACAGAAGATGAAGGTTCCCCACATGTTGGTGCTTGGGGAGAGGGAACAAGAGGCTCGAGAAGTTTCGGTGAGATATCGCGACGGCAAGCAGGAGAACGGAGTCGCTCTCGATTCGTATGTCGCCTCTCTTCACGAACGGATCGCCTCGAAGCAGACATTGTAGGTACTACCGGAGGTTGATATGCAAAAGGATGCGGCGCTCAAGCGTTTGAGGGAAATAGATGGGGAAGTCGTTCTTTTGACCCATATCAATGGTGTATTGGTATGGGATCAGGAGATGGTGCCTCCCGCAGGCAATGGCGAACGTGCCCAGCAGATGGGATTGTTGGAACGCAAGGTGTTCGAATTGACCACTTCGGATGAGATGGGAGAGATCCTGTCGGCCTTGGGTGCTTCCGAAAAGGAGGAGGATGGAGAGCTCTCGTTCGATGATCCCACGAAAGGAATCATACGCAATTATTGGCGTGTCTGGAACCGTGAGCGTCGTCTTGACGCCGATTTCGTACAACGATTCACCGAATTGACCGGAAATGCCCATCATGTCTGGGCCCAGGCCCGATCCGAGAACGATTTTTCACTCTATTCCGATACCCTCTCTTCGATCATCTCCATGGTCAAGGAGAAGGCACAACGGTTTGGGTATGCCGACGATCCCTATGATGCCCTGCTCGATGTGTTCGAGCCGGGCACCACCACAGCTGAGGTCGAAGCGGTATTCGCCGAGATGAAGGATCACATCCTTGCGGTCCTCGATCATGTGGGGGATACATCCAAGGCGGTGGACGATACGTTCCTTTTCAGTAGCTATGCCACGGACAAACAGGCTGCATTCGCCAAGGATGTCCTCGATAGCATGGGGTATGATTGGAACCGGGGTGCTTCGGGTATTGCGACACATCCCTATACCATCAGCCTTGGTGCCGACGATATCAGGATCACCACCCGGTATTCTGAGCCGAGTGTGACCAGTCCCCTGTTTTCGAGTATCCATGAGGCAGGGCATGCACTGTACGAATTGGGTGCTTCGAATGAGGTGACCCGTGGTACTTGTTTGGCGAATGGGGCTTCGTTCGCGTTCCATGAGAGCCAAAGCCGGTTATGGGAGAATATGATCGGTAGAAGCAAGGCCTTTTGGAAACGGTTCTATCCCCGTTTCAAGGATCTGTTTCCGATTCAGTTGGATGGGGTCGATCTGGATGCCTTCGTTGCGGCATTGAATGTTGTGAAGCCGAGTTGCATCAGGGTGGATGCCGATGAGGTGACCTACGGTTTGCATATCATTCTCCGTTTCGAGTTGGAGCGAAAACTCTTGTCCGGTGAACTTGCGGTGGCGGACCTTCCCGATGCGTGGAACAGTTCGATGGAAAGGCTGCTTGGGATTCGGCCGAAGGGAGACCGCGATGGGGTACTGCAGGATGTCCATTGGTCGATGGGGGAGTTGGGCTATTTCCCCACGTATGCACTTGGCAATCTTTATGGGGCCCAGATTCTCGACAGCATGCGCAAGGATCTGGATGTCGAGGGTGCGATCGAGGAAGGGGAATTCTCATTGATCCGGACTTGGCTTGATGAGAAGATTCTTCGTCATGGTTCGATCTACAAGCCGAAGGATCTATTGTTGAAGGTCACCGGATCGACGCTGGATGCGGGGTATTTCAACTCCTACCTGACAAAAAAATATATTGGAGGGAATTGAGATGAATCTACCCAACAAATTGACCATCAGCCGCTTGGTGATGGCACCGTTGTTCTTCATAGTGTTTTTTCTGCCTGTGTGGTTTGGTAAATCCCTCAATTCCGTTTCCGCAATCCTCCTTCTGGTGTTGTATGTGTGTACTGAGTTGTCGGATCTTCTGGATGGAATCATCGCCAGGAAACGGAATCTGGTTACCGATCTGGGTAAGGTGATGGACCCTTTCGCCGATACGTTGAGTAGGTTGACCTATTTCGTCTGTCTGCTTGGTGTACAGGTGATGCCTCTCTGGGCGTTTGTCATCATCATGTGGCGGGAATTTTCGATCGTGTTCCTCAGGATGCTCATGATGGGTACGGGAAAAGCGGTGGCTGCGAATATTTGGGGGAAAACGAAAGCGGTGATGTATGCGGTCTCCGGTTTGGGAGGAATCGTATATGTTTCGGTCGCCAGATTGATGGAGAATCATGACTGGATGATTTGGGCTGAACCGATTCTTCTTGTGTTGTTCGCTCTTTCGGCACTTGCTTCATTGGCTTCCTTCATCACCTATATGCACTCCATTTTCAAAAGTGGAGCACTTTCACATATGACCCGATAAGCATGGGATTGTCGAATTTGCAAGTTTTTTTTAATTTTTTCGCCAACCCCCTAGACGAGTTTCGTATAAACGGGTAGTATCCACCTCGTTGCTCAGGGGAAACGGTTCGCGGTTCCGACAAGGGATTCGAGAGTTTTCGCCGGTAGCGGATGGAAAATCGAAAATAGTGGAAATTGAGTATTGACACTTGGATTTGAAATCTGTTATAAAGGTCGAGCGCTTCAAGGACAACTCCTTGGAACGTGAGCCTGAGAGGCTGGTTTTTTGACAGAGATATGAGAGAAGAGAAGGAAGGATATGCATGAGGACGATTACCTGAAAAGGTTGTTGGTCCGAATGCGGAACAACGAAAGTTGTTCAGGAAGTGTAAGGGCTTCCAAGTCAATTCACGAACGAAAGTGAAAAGCTAACGTTTGGACCGCCACTGAGAGGTGGTGGTTGCGAGATGACAGGGGAAGGCTTGAAGTGAATGAAGTGCCGGCGCTCTGCGCCGGAATCATATGACGGAGAGTTTGATCCTGGCTCAGAACGAACGCTGGCGGCGCGTTTTAA
>CAYZJV010000009.1:0-62232 GCA_964478945.1 uncultured Spirochaetaceae bacterium
CAATCCTTTCAATCAAGGTATCGACTAAAGCCTTTCCCGTCGATTGCATTCGGTTGTCAACCGAAGAGAGGGTTGGCGAACAGGTAAGCGCATGTACCGAGTTGTTGAACGAAACCATCGATACATCATCCGGAATCATGAGTTTTGCCATTTTAAATCGTCTCATCATTCCTATCGCTGTAAGGTCATCCGGACCGCAGATCGCATCAAACTGATGTCCACTTTCCAACAATTCAATTGCAGCCCGTTCTCCTCCTTCCAAACCAGTCTCGGTATGGATGATCACACAGTCCTTACCGTATCCACGCTCCTCTAGATATGAACGGTAGGAATTACTTTTTGCCCTACCTACCCAGGTATCGTAATCCTGGACAAAAACTATCTTCCGCCGTCCCCGTTCATTATAGAGATGGTCAAGAGTTATTTCCATGCCTGCGATGTCATCAGTCATGATGCGGTATATCTGTTCAGACTCCAGATTGCCATTATGCATCACCACCGGAATATCGCTGAGAATTTCCTCCAGACTACTACGCACGAAATCTTTCGAAAAAACAGACCCGACGATTATCAAACCATCAATCTGCTCTTCAGCCAAGACACGGATATAACGGGTGTACATCTCATCTTCAAAGCCAGTATTGCATAAAATGGCGACATATCCGGAGAGACTTGCCACTTGTTCGATGGTATAGGCGATATTCGCATAGTGTGAATGTCGAATATCGGTAACCAATACACCTATCTTCCTACTCTTGCGCATCGATAGGCTTCTTGCAGTGGCGCTGGGGAAATAGTTGAAATTTTGGAGTACTTCCAGGACCCTTTTCCGCTTCTCCTCGGAGACATGGGGATAGTTGTTGAGCACCCTGGAGACAGTTGATATCGATACATCAGCCAATGATGCGACGTCATAGATATTGATTTTGTTGTTGCCTTTCATAATTCGTCCATTACCAGCCAATTGTTTTTATATTCTACAATCATACTTCATTTTTCCACAAGCATGGTCCACTACTCATCCAAATCGATATGTTCCTTTGCAGCAGCAAGCTTTTGTTTCTTCTGGACCCGTAATGTCGTAATGATCATCAATAATGTAAGACCCACAATCACCAAACTCAAAGGGCTATCCACAAGGTATGAAAAGAATGAGACCTTCTTGGCTTCAATTATGGTAAGTGTCCTTGTCAGATTCCTCTCCACCAGCGGCCCGAGAATCAATCCGAGCACAATCGGAGCGGTAGGAATCTGAATTTTCGAGAAGAGTAAGCCGACAACACCAAAAACCACTGCAATCAGCACGTCATCAGTCGAATTACGTACAGAATACGCACCTATAAGAGACGATGCGATCACGATCGGTATTAGATACTGAAGCTTGATCTTCAATACCCTGGTCCATATTTTGACACCAAATACTCCCACCAGGAACATGAAGACCACAGTCAACAACATTCCATAGGAAAAAGTAAATCCTATCCTCGCATTTTCGATGAATAGGTTCGGTCCTGGAATCAGACCATGAATCAACAATGCTCCAAACATGATTGCTGTGGTCGAGGAGCCGGGGATACCCAAGGAAAGCATAGGTACCAATGCTCCACCGACAGCGGAGTTATTCGCACTTTCAGGACCTATGATGCCTTCGGGATTACCGTTTCCAAACATAGCCGATTGTCTTGATGTCCGTTTAGCCTCACCATAGGCTATGAACGAAGAAATCGCTCCTCCTGTTCCGGGAATGATCCCAATGAGGATACCTATCACAGAAGATTTCAGAAGCAACCAACCATTCTTGGAAAAAATATCCTTGAAAATTGGCCAGATATGACTATTGTCGATATGGATTGCAGTTGCCGTTCCCTCATTGTTCCTCAGATCCAAAGCTTGCTTGATCATTTCCGCAAGTGCGAAAATTCCAATCACCACAGGGATCAATTGTATGCCACCGATAAGTGGTTTGAGACCAAATGTGAACCTGGGTATACCGGTTATGTCATCGATACCGATCATACTCATGAACATACCAAAGGCAGCTGCGAATACTCCCGAATAAATATTGTTGCCGGTAAGGCTGCCTACGATGACAAGGCCACAGAGCGATACCAAAAACATTTCCATAGGACCGAATTTTACAGCAAAACTGGCGAGTAATGGAGTTAGGAATATCATGGCCAATACACCAACCAAACCTCCAAAACTGCTTGATATGAGAGCATAGTTCAGCGCTTGTCTACCCTTGCCCTTCACCGACATGGGATATCCCTCCAGCGCGGTGCATGACGCCTCCACTGTTCCTGGAACATTGATAAGTATTCCGGAAACCGATCCTCCATACCCCGAGCCCATATAGAGTCCCCCCAGGAACAACAACGCGGTCGCCGGTTCCATTCGGTAGGTGAACGGGAGCAGAATAGCTATACCGATTCCAGAGTTCAAACCTGGAATCGCTCCCATGACCACACCGATGAGGGTTCCCAGTGCGGTGAACAACAGTACTTCCGGCTGAAAGATGTTCAACAATATTTCCCAACTCATACAACTACTCCGTCGAATGGGGAAGGTTGGCATACAAATCCAAATCCTTCCCCACTGTTATTATGTACGATCAATTCGATAGAAGCTTTTTACGCATGGCAAAATCCTTCTCCAAGAATGCCTTCAAGGCAGTGCTATTCTTGTACACGGGAGCTTCACCCATATTGCGCAATTCGGTGCTCAACGATCCTGCATAGGCATTTGCCAGTGCATTTTCATAGGCATCGATCACATCTTGGGGCAATCCCTTGGGAGCAACCAACATTCTTGAAGCGGTATTGCTCACCGGATACCCCAGTTCAGCGAATGTCGGTACATGGTCGATGGTTTCCAAACGTTCATCCAACATCACCCCTAGCACGACCAAACCCTGCTCCTCCGCTTGTCCTGCGAATTGCGCACTAAGGATCCCCACATCGGTATGGCCACCGATAAGATTCGACATAACCTCACCGCCACCACCGAATACTACTCCGGACACATCGATTCCGATCACATCCTCCATGATCGAGACATTCAGGTTTTGCGTTCCGCTGGGAAGGGCAACCGTTACGGTTCCCGCACTGGCTTTTGCCTCCGAAACGAAATCTGACAATGATTCGATTCCCGAACCTTTTGCAGCTATGAGTAGGTCTCCGGTAACATTCAATCCACCAAGATATGTGAAGCTATCGGTGGTGAACTCCACTCCGGTCTTCACCTTGTACTCGAAATTCGCCACATCGGTATTCGAAAAGACTCCGATCGTATATCCGTCCGGAGTCGCTTGGGCAATCTCATTGCTCCCAATGACTCCTCCAGCCGCTGTCTTGTTCACCACGACTACAGGTTGTCCCAATTCATTTTGCAATGCATTCGCCACAGCACGTGCGATCCTATCGGTACCGCCTCCGGCACCAAAGGGAACAATCAATTCAATGCTATCCGATGGAAAAGGTTTTGCGGAAGCTGTTTCCTGATCACCTGCCGCGAAAACCACCGATCCCATCAACGCAAACAATACGAGAACACAAAAAATTCTTCTCATTTCATTCCTCCTCATTTCTATATCAAGACACCCCGTGGCATCTTTATTCCCAACAACACTCCAAAAAGGAGATATACGACAAATAATGATATGGTGAGCACCAGAAGAAGCTTAACCTTTCCTTTTCTTCCCACAATGGGAACAAATAGGAAGCTGAAGGCGGTCATGGCAAGAAAATATGTGGTATAGAAGCCCAATAAGGGAAATAGAAGAACCATCATCAATAGGATTAAGGAGATCACCAGTTCTTCCTTTTGGACCTTCTTGGGATGAATTTTCCCAATTCTCCTTGAACTTACCATCAATAGAATTCCCATCGCTGTCGAAACCGAGAATACGATCCTTGGCAAAACCATCACTTCCTGTATTTCGAAAAATGTAACCAAGAATCCCAACAGACTTGCCGCAACCATTCCAACACCAACCCATAGATCAGCATTCGGACGTTTTTTTTCGGATGTATCCGTTACAATTCCCATTTTTTCCTCCATATCCACATCATTTGGCAAAAGTTACTATCTGTTTCCAAATTGATTCAACTACCGGTATTCCCAGTGCGAGATTTTCCTTTCTTGTATTCAACACCCTTTCTCCAGGATACGCCGCTCGGGTATTGGCTTTCTCTTGGAGTGAACCGTGTAGATCCTCAATTGCATGGTCCAGTCTCGCATCAATCGTTTCCCGACTTTCAAATCGATATGGGTCAAATGCAATGAAAACTTGTGAAAGTGAGTATTCATCACCACCGAGCCCCCCAATTTCACTGGTTGTAAACCCCCCTGACAGAGTGGCTGCGAATAGATCGAGCACCAAAGAAAAACCCGCCCCTTTCCAAAAACCCATAGGAAGTACCCGCCAAGTCTCTTCTATGTCTTCGGGGACCACCGTGAGTGCACCATTCTTGTCAAATCCTCCTGGAACAGGAAGTTGTGCACCTTTTAAACGATATTCTTCAATCTTCCCATACGAGAATTGTGACATGGCTGCATCAATCACTATATGGCCTGCAGAGCGTGGCACTGCCAATACAAGCGGATTGTTACCCAGTCTTCTGTCCTTGGCTCCCCACGCGGGCATGTTCGGCTGGGTATTCGTCCAACAGATCGCTGCATATCCCGCTTCTACGGCTTGCCAACCATAAGCACCTCCACGCATCCAATGGTTGGAGTTCCTTTGAGCCACACACCCAACCCCATGTTCCTTTGCCAGTTCCATAGCGCGATCCATGGATCTTCTCGCAGTCAGCGGACCAAGCCCCAAGTGGGCGTCCCATTGTTCCAAAGCACCTATTACAGCAATACGTTCCATTTTCGCATCAGGGACGATTAATCCCTTATCACAGTATTCAAGTACTCTGGGGAAACGATTCAAACCATGGGTATGTACACCATCCAAACTGTTTTTCGCAAACAAGGTCGCCCCCAGATGGGCATCTTCAGTAGCGAAATTCTTTTTCTTCAGTGCTGATTCAAGAATCGTCACCATCTCATTGAAAGGAACTCTCAGCATAGCCGCTCCACATAATATTTCAATTTGAAAGCGCTTTTACACTTGTTGAAAACGCTTTCACATAGTAGACTATACGAGGTTCTCAATTATTGCAAGCAAAAGATTCAATTTTTTGAAAAGAGTTTCAATGTTATGATTTCAGGTGTATAGAAGAAATATCATGGAGGTTCAAGAGCTATGGACAAAGATAAATTCCGTCCCGACAGAAGGCCGAATGTCATTTGGATATTCGGGGACCAGCATCGTGCACAAGCCTTGGGATATAGGGGAGATCGAAATGTTCATACTCCTTGTATAGACAATTTGGCAAGAAATGGTGTTCGGTTTGACCAGGCAGTGTCGGGTGCGCCTTGGTGCAGCCCTTTCAGGGGATCTTTACTCACCGGACTCTACCCCCACCAACATGGAGTATCCTCAACTCCAGGTGCCTTGAACCCAAACATTCCCACCATCGCACAGACTTTCAATCAAGCGGGATATCATACCGCATGGGTTGGAAAGTGGCATGTTGATGGATCGAATAGTCGGTCACACATTATCCCACCGGAAAGAAGGGGCGGTTTCTCTTACTGGATGGGATATGAAAACAACAACAATCAATATGAATGCTACATATATGGGAGTGAAACGGATGAACCTAGACGATTGCCTGGCTATGAAACCGATTCACTCACCGATCTGTTCATCGGACATCTGAAGGATCATATATCAAACACTGGAAAGGATGGGAAAGACTATCAACCATTTTTCGCTTCACTTTCTGTCCAGCCTCCCCATTTCCCTTATGTACCACCGCATGATTCTCGTCATGCCCCTCAAGAAATCGAATTGCGACCCAATGTTCCCCACGTCGACTGGATCCGAGAACAGGCAAAGCTGGATCTCGCGGGTTATTATGGAATGATTGAAAATCTAGATAAAAATATCCATCGTATCACCGAAGCGCTCAAGGAGATGGATGTGGATAGGGAGACTTATCTCGTATTCTTCTCGGATCATGGAGATATGATTGGGAGTCATGCCCAATGGGAAAAATCGAGTCCTTGGGAAGAATCGATCAGAATTCCCTTCATCATCTCCACCGTTGGTGGACCTGACAACATGAATACGGGAAAGTCCGATGCGGTTATCAATCATGTGGATATCGCTCCTACGACCCTTGGTTTATGTGGAATACAAGTTCCAGAAAATATGGTGGGATACGACTACTCCAATTATTGTATACGTCGGGATAGAAAAGAGTACCATGGAGAACCTCATCGTTCGGACGAACCCGAATCGGCATACCTCCAACAGATTCCTGTTAAGGTACGTCCGCAATCAGTATACCGCCCCTGGCGTGGTGTGGTGACCCGTGATGGATGGAAATACGTGTGTACCCCAGATAATGATTGGTTATTGCACAACATCTACGAGGACCCCTACGAAATGGCCAATTATTGCTATGACATCTCCTATTATAAAGAGAAGGAACGTTGTCACGAATTATTGAGGGGATGGATTGAAAAGACTGGGGATTCATTCGATTTACCAAAAATATCACTTCCAGTGGAATATACCGGAGCATAAGGAGAATATTAATACCATGAAACATACTCTTGAACTTGAAGGATACGTAGCGTTTGTCACAGGAGCCGCGGGAACCATGGGTATTGCCAGTACCATCGGTTTACTCGAAAAAGGTGCTAAGGTTGTGATGGCTGATATCCATAGGGAAAATTTGGAGAAGGCCTTATCGACAATCGCCAAACAAACCAATATGGAGCACAGTTTCTCATTTGTTGAAGAAAACGGCGAAATCATGGGGGATCCCTCCGACGATATCCTTGCAGTGGTATTCGATGCCAGTGATAGGAAAGCTTCATTCAAAGCAGTGGAGATCGCCGCAAAGTATTTTGGTTCGATCGATATCCTGGTCAACAATGCAGGGATACTCAGTAAGCACAAGGCGGTAGAAACCACCGAGGAAGAATGGCATAAGGTATTCTCGGTAAATCTCGATTCAGCCTTTTTTCTCTCACAGGCTGTGTTGCCTCTGATGAGGAAGAAACGGTGGGGACGTATTATCAATACCTGTAGTTTCGCAGCGAAATCAGGCGGTATTACCGCAGGAACAGCCTATTCGGTTTCAAAGGCAGCAATGGTCGGTCTCACCTTTTCACTTGCCGCCGAAACAACCAAGGATGGCATTACAGTCAACGGTATCGCACCTGCGTATGTGAAGACCCCCATGGTAACAGAGAAACTCAGCAAAGAGGAACAGCTAGCGGTTATGGACAAAATACCGGTGGGCAGATATTGCGAACCCGAGGAGTTTGCCCATGTCGTGACATTCCTAGCATCCCCTCTTGCAGGTTTTATCACTGGTGAGATTGTGGATCAGAACGGTGGCCTACAATTCGATTGATGCTTCTTTGTTGCCTGAGATCGTATCCCTCGACCTATGCGATTGTTTTTCGCATCGAGTTGAGGGATCACTTTTGACCATTGGTCACAATCACCATATTATAGTACTATTGAGGTCTCGGAATATGTGTTGCAAGGAGTATCATGAATTACCAAGAACGATATATGGAGATTCTACTTAGAGTCGCGATCAATATTCAACAGGGAGAATCGCTCTCGATCAATACCAATCCAGGAACGCTTGAATTCGCCAAGGATCTGGCGCAGCTGGCAAGTGAGACGACTTTGCAGCCTGTGCACGTGGTTCTAGTTGATCAAGGTAAACCAGGGGATGTGGTCACCTTCACTCCGATTGAGCATGAACAGCTGTCATCCACTCCTATCCGAGCGGCGCTGCTTCGTCTTGACGATACGGAGGACAGGCAGTGGGATTTCACGATAGGTCCCCAACAGATGGCCACCGACATGTCTCTGTTGCAAAGAGCGGGAAACTTGGCTCCCCCCCAACTCGACAAACAGGTGGCCCCATGGTCCATTGTTGCAGTTCCCGGTCCCAATTGGGCCAAAAGACTATTGGGGAAACAAGCTACGGAAGCACAACTGTGGGAACTACTTTCACCCGTATTCAAACTCGACAGCGAGGATCCCCAGCAGGCATGGAGGGAACATGTTTCCATGATTGACCACAGACTGGCGGTTCTCAATCGATTGGATGCCGAATCCTTTGAAATCAGTACCACAGCGGGCACCCGCCTCATACTTTCCTCTGTTGAAGGATCACGTTGGAGGGGTGGCGTGCGAAAGCTCGATGATGGAAGGGCATTCATTCCCCATCTTCCTCTCGACCGGGTCAGCATGTTGGTCGAGAGAACCATCACCAATGGAGTCGTGCATACGACGAAACCCTTCCCTCTGTTGGGTGGATACGTTGAGCATGCGGTCTTGGAGTTCCACAATGGATCCGTAGTCTCTTTCGATGCAGACAAAGGAAAGGATCTGCTGGAGATTGCGTTTTCGATCGATGCGGGTGCACGCAAGCTGGGAGAATGTTCCCTTGTGGAGCATGGTTCGACTCTTGCAGAAATATCCCACACTTTCGGCTATCGGGGATTCGATGAAAATTTCCTGTCCACACTCACACTCGGTATGGGAGAAGCGTACCATCTTGAGGCGCTCGATCGATATTCCGATGAAGAGGAGCTACAGGAACAGACCGGCTGCAACGTAAGTACCCTTCGCATGAGAATACCCATTGGTGACTCCGGCCTATGTGTGGGAGCGCAATTGTTCGATGGGAGCAGTGAGACCATTATGCAAAATGGTCAATTCATTCTATGATTGCCAAACGAAGCAGGAGGAGAAGGACCATTCCATGGTCCACTCTCCTGATCGATTGCAGGCAGCCTAAAGAGTTGTACCTTGCTTTTAGGAGCGAAAAAGGAGGCAGAGCCTCCTGGGTCCAGGGCTTGCTCTGGAGGTATTAATAATTCATTTTCTGCATTCAGATATTCAAGGAGTGAGTTTATGAGAGATATTCCCACCATGGAAAGGCTTTATGCCGAACTGATAGTACAATCGGGAGTTGCCCTCTATCCTGGGCAATGCCTGCAGATCAAGACGGGACCAGAGACCTACCCCTTCGCTCAGAAGGTTGCCATCGCAGCCTATGGTGCTGGAGCTGCATTGGTACGTATCGAGATCGACGACCTCATGTTGCTGAGAAAACGTACCGATTCCCAGACCACAGAACAGCTTGGCATGGTACCTGATTTTTCAAAGAGCATCGATTATGAAATGATGGCGAAGGATTGGGCGTATGTGCGCATCGACAATACCGAGGATCGCCACTGGCTCTCGGATGCCGATGCCGAAAAATTGTCCGCATTCAAGGCCGGGGTCGCCACCAGTGGAAAAATCTATCAACTGAGCCGGATGCGTCACGAGCATCCTTGGTGTGTGGTGGCTGCTCCGGGACCACGATGGGCGGAAGCCATCCTGGGTAAGGGCGCCACGGTGGAAGCACTCTGGAACGTACTTGCTCCGATTCTTCGCTTGGACACTCCCGATCCGGTCAAAGCGTGGCAAGACCATGCCGACGCGTTGCTCGCCAGGGGCAACATGCTCAACGGCCTTGAGATCGAATCGCTTCGCTTCACCAGTGCGAGCACCGATTTGACCATCGGTTTCACCGAACAAGCCCGCTGGTCCGGTGGAGGTGATCCCCTTCCCAATGGAGGCTTCTTCCTAGCCAACATCCCCACCGAAGAGGTGTTTTCCACTCCCGACCGATTGAAGGCCGAAGGGTACGTGACCACCACCCGTCCCGTTTCAGTGATGGATTCCCTGGTAGAGGATGTACGACTGGAGTTCAATGAGGGAAAGGTCGTTGCCTGCAAGGCCGGCAAAGGACAGTCTGTGATGGATCGTTTCCTCGATACCGACGAGGGAGCACGCCATCTCGGTGAGGTGGCTCTGGTTGACGAAGATTCCCCAATCGCACAAGCAAAGCATGTGTTCCATTCGATACTCTACGATGAGAATGCTTCCTGCCATCTGGCACTCGGTGCCGGATACCCAAGTTGTCTTGCCAACCATGAATCGTTGAATTCGGACGAAAAACTGCTTGCGGCAGGGTGCAACCGTTCGCTTGTGCACACCGATTTCATGGTTGGTTCGCCCGATATGGATATCGTGGCAAAGACCCGTGCGGGAAAAAGTGTACAGATCATGAAACGGGGAAAATTCGCTTTGACTCAGTGAATGGCGTCGGCCATGATCCTCAGACCTTCCAAGGTCAGCAATGGTTCGAGGCGATCGATTCTACCGATCAGTGGAGCGATCGTCCTCGAAAGCCCCCCTGTGGCAAGTACTTTGGCAGATAGGCCCAGTTCCTCTTCGCTTCTCGCCACCAACTCCTTCACCAATCCCGCGTATCCATACATGATGCCACTCCGGATCGATGCATCCGAATCCCTACCTATGGCATGTTCGGGCAATTTGAGCTGCACCTGAGGGATCTGGGCGGTGTTGTGGAACAACGAATTGACCGCGGTAACCAATCCGGGAGCAATGGCGGCACCGAGCACATCGCCGTTCGAAGAGACTGTGGTGAGGGTGAGCGCGGTGCCGAAATCGAGCACCATGCACAGGTCATCGGGGTACAGGTGATGGGCTGCCACGGCATTGGCAAGCAAATCATACCCGAGTTCACTTGGAATGCTCGCCCTATTGAGGGTCACCGCGGCATCATGGGTCACCATGATCGGTTCCACATCTCCCACTGTGCGGATCACCTTCTGGAATGAACGGGTCAAATTCGGTACAACCGAGCTGATAATCGAACGATCGATGTCTTCCGAGGAATAGCCTTTATTGCTCAGCATCCTCTCGATGATCACATAGTATTCATCGCTGGTCTTCTTCTGATCGCTGTAGATGCGCCAATCCGCCACCCAGCGGACACCATCATGTATCGCCATCACGACATTGGTATTCCCTATATCGACTACCAGCAACATACCGTGTCCCTCCTTCAAATGGTCACTCCATTGTGTCCATGGTAGAAGGAATCCCTGAGTTCCCTCACATCTGGATTCTCCAGGTATTCCTCCAAGCCCATCATTCTGTCGATCACATTGCCATCGGGAGCGAATTCCACAATTCGGTTCGCGATCGTATCGACGAACTGGTGGTCATGGCTATTGAAGAGCAACACTCCGATGAAGTCGATCAAACCATCGTTCAGACTGGTGATCGCCTCAAGGTCAAGATGGCTGGTGGGTTCGTCCAGGATCAACACATTTCCCTGTTCCAGCATGATGCGGGCAAGCACGCACCTCACCTTCTCTCCTCCACTGAGCACGGTACAATCCTTGAGTGATTCATCACCCGAGAACAGCATCCTGCCGAGGAATGACCGCACGAAGGTATCGTCCTTCTCCTCAGAGTATTGGCGGAGCCAATCGGTGATACTCAAATGTTCCGAGAAGTAGGAGCTGTTGTCCTTGGGGAAGTAGCTTTGCTTCGTGGTCACACCCCATTCATAGGCTCCCGAATCGGGTTCCATACGCCCTGCGATGATTTCGAAGAAGACGGTTTTTGCATAGTGGTTGGGGCCGACAAATGCGATCTTATCCCCATTGTTCACCATGAGGGAGAAGTTGTCGAGCACCTTCTCGCCATCCACCGTCTTGGTAAGGTTCTTCACTTCCAAGATATTCTTTCCAGGTTCCCGTTCGGGTTTGAACGCCACATAGGGGAATCTTCTCGATGATGGCTTGATGTCGTCTATGGTCAACTTGTCGATGAGCTTTTTACGACTGGTTGCCTGTCGCGCCTTGGAGAGGTTCGAACTGAAGCGTTGTATGAACTCCTTCAATTCGGCGATCTTGTCTTCCCTACGTCGCTTCTCGTCCTTCATCTGTTTCGCGGCGAGCTGGCTGGAATGATACCAGAAGTCGTAGTTGCCCACATAGAGCTGAATCTTGCCGTAGTCGATATCGGCGACATGGGTACACACGGTGTTGAGAAAGTGTCTGTCGTGGGACACGACAATCACGGTATTGCTGAAATCCTCGAGAAAATGTTCCAACCAATGGATCGACTCGAGATCGAGGTGGTTCGTAGGCTCGTCGAGCAATAGGATGTCGGGATTGCCGAACAATGCTTGGGCGAGCAATACGCGAACCTTGATGTTGTCCTCGATGTCGCCCATCCTGCTTTGCAACATGGTATCGGGGATACCCAATCCATCGAGCATCACACCTGCCTCGGCTTCCGCCTCCCATCCTCCGAGTTCGGCAAATTCGCCCTCCAATTCGGCGGCCTTGATGCCGTCCTCCTCGGTGAATTCCTCTTTTGCATAGATTTGGTCACGTTCAACCATCACCTCGTACAACCGCTCATATCCCATGATGACAGTCTCGAGCACCGTATGTTCATTGAACGCGAAGTGGTCCTGCTTGAGTACGGCGATCCTCTCACCTGGGGTTACGATCACATCACCTGTATCGGGTTCCAGTTCTCCCGAGAGGATTTTGAGGAATGTGGATTTTCCGGCACCGTTGGCACCAATTACGCCATAGCAATTGCCGGGGGTGAATTTGATATTCACCTCCTTGAACAGGATCTGGGTACCGAAAGCCAATGAAATGTTGGAAGCTGTTATCATGTGAAATCCTTTCTATGTATGATAGTACTTGCTATCACGAAAAAATGCCAGCCCACTGATGATGGGCTGGCTTACCGATAGTCCCTAGGGGAATCGAACCCCTCTTTGAAGACTGAGAATCTCCCGTCCTAGCCGATAGACGAAGGGACCATTTGTTGGACTGGGATGAAGGGATTCGAACCCCTAAAGGCAGAACCAGAATCTGCAGTGTTACCATTACACTACATCCCAACGCATCAAATCCTGCTTGAATGTATAAAAAACAGGATGCTTTGTCAACCCTTATCGGCAATTCATTCGCTATCGTAATCGATCAGGGTCTTGATATCGTACTTGGAGAGCTTTTTGCCGAAATCGAGAAAAGGCAATCCGATCACTCCGAAAATTCCTGTCACCGAAGCACCCATATCCTCGATCAAATTGGCTGCAGCCTCGATGGTACCTCCAGTGGCGATGAGATCATCCACGATTAATATTTTGGAGCCTTGGGGAACATCACTTTCGTGGATCGAGACATAATCCTGACCATATTCCAAGTTGTACTTGCGTTCCCGTGTCTTACCCGGCAACTTGCCCTTCTTTCTCACCAAGATAAGAGGAATGCCTCTCTTGTAGGCATAGGGAGCTGCAAACACGAAGCCTCTCGCCTCGATGCAGGCGACGGCATCCAACTCCTGATCCGCATAGATCTCATCCATGCGATCAACGCAGAACTGGAAGGCTTCGGGATTGGTGAGGATGCTTGTCACATCATAGAACAAGATCCCGGCCCTTGGAAAATCGTGCACTTTCCTGATTGCGGCATCCAAATCGTAGTCTTGCATGGTGTCCCCCCTAGGGATATGATTTCTTGAATGCCGTGACTCTTGCGGATGCCGTGGTGCTCAAAGGCGAGGTAATCCCGTCGACGAGATATCTGTAGGCCAATCCGGCGATCATGGCACCGTTGTCGGTGCAAAGCTTCATCGAAGGGAAGGCCACTTCAATGCCTTTTAGTGCCTTCAGTTCACTACGAAGAAGGCTGTTTGCCGCAACTCCACCCCCGGCGGCAAGGCGAGTGAGACCGGTATCCTCGAGAGCCTTGCGCACCCGTTTCATCAAAATACCTACCGCTGTCCTTTGGAAGGATGCGGCGATGTTCTCCGGAGTCTTGGGGGAAGTACCGTTCCAAAATTGGTCCAATTGGTTGATCACAGCCGTTTTCAATCCGGAATAGGAGACATCGTACTGATGGTCTCCCTTCTGCAATGCGGGACCGGGGAAAAGAAACGCCTTGTCATCGCCACTTTTCGACAGCCTGTCGATCACCACTCCTCCGGGATACCCCAAGCCGTGGTGTTTGGCAACTTTGTCGAACGCTTCTCCTATCGCATCATCGATCGTCGTTCCCAACACATCGATTTCATCATATCCGTTCACCTTGCAAATGACCGTATGACCGCCCGATACGAGCACCCCAAGATAAGGATACGCAAGCGGTTGCTCGATCTGCGAGGCATAGAGATGTGCTCTGATGTGGTCGATTCCTATGAAGGGTACATCCAATGTGGCAGCGAAGGCTTTCGCGAAATTCACTCCCACGAGAAGCGATCCGAGGAGACCAGGACGATTCGTCACCGCCACCGCATCCACATCCTTCACTTCCATTTCGGCTTGTGTAAGCGAGGAGAGCACCACTTGTGATATCCATTCGGTGTGGAGTCGGGAAGCGATCTCCGGCACCACTCCCTGATAAGGAGTATGTAATGGTATCTGTGTCGCCACCACGTTGCTTAATATTTTGGTTCCATCTTCGACCACAGCGACGGAACATTCGTCACATGAGGTCTCAATACCGAGTACCTTCACTGCCAGAACTCTCCATAATAACGATTGGACAGATCATCCAACGAATATCCGCGTTCCATCATATCGGGATACAATTCCATATAGAAGTCGGCGACCACAGGTATCCATGGCACCCCAGCGCGTGCGCTACGGTCCGCCCTCATCCTGATAGCCACTACCCTCTCCTCGGGAACCGAGGACTCCGGCAAATGCCGTGAAAATTTCTTGTTCAGATCGCACTCCAATCGGAGCCAGGCTCCGAGGGTATAAGGTAGTGGGTATCATCCCTTTGGTCAAGACCCGAACGACGGTGCCGGATGGGTGAAAACACCCCATCCCCTTGCATTTTACCGGGAAATCCGGTAGTGTGATACCGGTCCAAAGACACTGCCAAAATGGCTCAGGGGTAGAGCAGCGCACTCGTAATGCGCAGGTCGTGGGTTCGAATCCCACTTTTGGCTGCAAGAGGTCACGTACTCCGGTGCGTGACCTCTTCGTATTCCATTTCGAAATTTGGATTGGATTTTTGATTCAAGCAGGAATCCTCACCGATCCATACTGTGAGAGCAGATGCATGATCAATTCATGGCCACGTTCATTCGGATGAATACCATCGGCACAGATGAGTGAAGAGCAGTCTCTTCGTGCAAGAAATCCGCTACGGATGTCGATGAGTTGCGTCTGCGTCTCCAAAGCGATCATGGCGATCTTCAGGGAATACAATTCCTGCCTTCGCTCAATATTCCCGACTTCCCCCAGGAACTGAAGGATATTGCCCCGATCCAAACCATTCCTGCAGATGTGTGTCAGGTATCGTTCCGAGATGATCGGTGGCAATGTCATCAACACAGGAACCACATTCATCGCCTTCAGTGTCGTGATCATAGTCTTCAGAGTAGCTTCAAAGATATCGACAGGAGTATTCGATTGATGTTCCTCTTGTGGTCGTTCGGACACTTCATCCCACCTGTAGTCACAATCGTTGCCGCCGAATTCCAACAATGCCGTATCGCAATCCAAGCCTTTGGCGATTGCCCGCTGGAGCAATTGCCTTCCCTTGGCCACGGTACAACCGAACAGGGTGTTGTTCTGGATTTCGATTCCCAAACGTGCTTCCAATTCAGTCAAACGGTTGTCGTCGATCGTTATGTACCGATCATCCTCTTCGTTATATACCGCGCCTTTCATTATCGAATCGCCGAATATTCGAATTTTCCTTGTAGTTTGGCTCATTGTTGCCGCACCTCCATACCTGTGTTTCAAGGGTAAGGATGCGGGAGAGTGAATACAATAGAACGAATTGACCAAAAACATTGCAAGTCGACCAGTATTGATGACCGGTGAATATTCACTATGTGAAGGAGAAGGCAAAAAAGGAAAGGGGTCCACTTCATGCAAGCGGTACCCCTCTCCTGTCATAATAGATCCTAATAGCGTCAGAATCCCAACAAGGTCGGTAGGAAGGTTGAGATCGCAGGTATGTATGCGATGATGAACAGCGCAATGACCTCCACGATGATGAATGGAAGGATCGCCTTGCTCAATGTGGAAAGCTTCAACTTGGTGATGCTGCACGCCACGAAGAGACACGCACCGACCGGTGGGGTCATCAACGCGATATTCAGTGAAAGCACCATGACGATACCGAAGTGGATTCCACTCATCCCGATACTGAGTGCGATCGGGTGGAGAATCGGCCCAAGGATGATCAATGCCGCCGCGATATCCATGAACATTCCCACGACCAACATGAGAAGAATGATCAAAAGAAGGATGACGGCCGGACTACCGGTCGTTGCCAAAAGGAAGTCGGCGATCATCTGGGGTACCTGGTTGATCGCCAGCACCCAACTCAGGATGCTCGCTGTTCCGATGATGAGGAACACCACCCCGGTGATCTTCGCGGTATTCACAAACATGGAGGGAAGGTCCTTCACCTTGATACTCTTGAGGATAAAGAATCCCACTACCATCGCATAGGCTACAGCAACCGCGGCTGCTTCGGTGGGAGTGAACACACCGGAGAGGATTCCACCGAGAATGATGATTGGCATCAACAATGGAAGAATCGCATCCTTCAGTCCAATCAGCTTTTCCTTGAATGTGGTCTTCGGACCTTTCGGGTACCCACGCTTCGCACTGATGATGGCGGAAAGAATCATCAACACCGCTGCCAACACGATTCCCGGAAGGAATCCCGCGGCGAACAAACCGGCGATCGACACATTCATCAAAGAACCGTAGATGACCATCATGTTCGAAGGTGGAATGGTGGGTCCAATGATCGAGGATGCGGCGGTGACGGAGGCTGCGAAGTCCAGGTCGTAGCCATCTTCTTCCATCGCCGGAATCAGCATCGTACCGATGGCTGCGGTATCGCTTACGGCTGCCCCGGTCATTCCTGCGAAGAATACACTGGCGATGATGTTGGCGTGGGCAAGTCCTCCACGGACAGATCCCACGAGTATATTGGAGAACTTCACCAATCGATTGGTGATTCCCGTCCTGTTCATGATCTCACCGGCCAGGATGAAGAACGGCATTGCCATGAGGGTGAACATGTCCAAACCGCTGAAGAACTGCAGTGGGGCCATGGAGAACATGGCGACATCGTTCATCATCATGAACATACCCACGAGGCCTGCCACGCCGATGGTGAAACCAATTGGAATTCCCAGTATGAGAAGTGTAGCGAATACAATGATTATTGATAAGAACATAGTGGTTTCCTTAGATTAAATATCGATTATCTTCTTCTCGTTGACGACCTTCGCATATCCGTTGGACACATCCATCACATAGGTGAGGATCAACTGGATCACCGCGAGCCCCATGGAAACCGGTATCGCCAAGGAAGGAAGCACCATGGTGATTCCCAATCCCATGGATATCTGGTACTTGGCCTCGATCGTCATGAGAATGGAGTAATAGACCATGATGATGAGAAAGCCCAAAACCACCAGAAAGATGATGGTGCCCAAGAAGATTCGGGAGGCTTTCGTTTTGGCGGAATCAAGCAGTACGGTGAGTCCCACGTGCTCGTTCTCCCTGATTCCGATGCTGATCGCCAATGATGCGGCCCATATCATGAGATATCGGGACAACTCCTCGGACCAGCTGAGGGGCATTCTGAACACATAGCGGAACAGCACACCCAGTAGTACCACAAACGTCATGCCACCAATGGTGACTACGCACAAATGGCTGACGATCTTGTTGAGAAACTCCGATGCCTTGTAAAGAGCACCGATAGTCTTGTTTTCTTTCGGATCCATGCAACGACTCCTCTGCAATAGCGCCGACTTTCGTCGGCGCCACCACATTGTTTCGTGAAAAAATTAGTAGCCCAATTTCGCCTCTGCCTCTTCGACCGCGGAGAGGAAACGGTCGACCCAGTATTTGCCCTGGCTCTTGTAGGTTCTTTCGAGGAAGGCCCTTGCCGCAGGAATGGCGAGATCGCGGAACTGCTTCATTTCTGCTGCGGTAGGCACATACACATTCATCTTTTCCAACAATACGGGAAGTCCCTTGTCGGAAGAGTCGATCACCCTACTGACACCACGGCCTGCAAGAATCGCGGTCCTGGCGGCATCATCCACAACCTTTTTCTGATCGGTGGTGAGGCCATTGTAGAAACGGGGATTCATGACCCACACATAGGGAGCATAGAGGTGGTTCGTAAGTGTGATGTAATCCTGTACTTCGTAGAACTTGGCCATGTTGATGATGGAGATGGGGTTCATCTGTCCATCGACAACTCCGGTCTGCAGGGAGGTATACACTTCGGCCCAAGCAACGACAGTCGGGGAAGCTCCCAGGGACTTGACCACTTCCTGGTGCAAAGGAACACTCATGACACGGATCTTCAAGCCCCTCATGTCGGCGGGTGTCCGCACTTCACGACGGGAGTTGGTGATGGCGAAGAATCCACCCGATTCTCCGAAACCCAGCACCTTGAATCCGGCCTGTTTCTCGATATCGGCGGCAAGTTCCTGACCGAATGAACCATCATACACTTCGTATCCGACATTGTAGCTGGAGAATGCGAAGGGAAGGTTGGTCACATCGATGAGGGGATAGAATGTGGAAAGTCCACCGGAAGAAGAGATGAACGACTGGACAATGCCCGATTTGACCATCAACATGGTCTCGCGTTCCTTGCCGAGTACTCCATTCGGATAGAGTTCCACTTTGATCTGTCCATTGGAATTCGCTTCGACTTCACTTTTAAAGGTCGCCGCCATGGCGGCAGAGGGAACATCGAACGGTTCCTGGGGATTCAGATGAGCGAGTTTGATGGTCAACGGAGCACCCGTCAACGGAAGCACCATCAAAACCAGAAGAGCGATGAGTAAGAGTTTTTTCATATACTACTCCTTTGTGTGATATACCTGCATCGTAATACAACAAACTGCAACAGTCAAAGACTTTTTTTTGATTTCGTCAATTTTATTTGTCATGTTTTTCGATATCGGAATTTTTAGTAATATTTTTTATGTATTTATCATTAATATGAATAAATGGCAAATTAGCACAATTTATTCACATGATAGCATGATTTCCTTGTCGAAACTTATTTCCAACCATCACCATTTGGATTACAAAGATTTCAATTTTTTGACCAAATCCTTGACCAAATTAGAGTTTTATATTTATCATAGTATTCCTATAGTATTTATATTGGAGGTTACCATGGTATCAGTTGTTTGGCTCTTGGGGTTTATTGCGCTTCTAGTGGTGTTGGGGATGTTGAAACACAAATTCCACCTCCCCTTTTCCGTGCGGGTATCGATCGCCTTGGCTCTCGGTGCAGTGTACGGGTTCATGATATTCCTATTCACCACTGGAGAAACCAACTCCGAAGTACGCAGGTGGATTTCATTGGTGGGATTCGGATATGTCGATTTGCTCAGGATGCTGATCATACCACTCGTACCGACCAGCATCATCGCCGGTCTCCTCAAATTGAGCGATACCGCCGAGTTGAAGAGAATGGGTGGCAGAACCATCGGCACATTCCTATTCACCGCTACCATCGCAGGTATCATTGGTCTGATCGTCGGTACGTTGTTTTCCGTAGGTACCGGAATCGCAACCGACAACCTGACAGCGAGGGATGTGGCTACGGTGGGCAGCGTATTCTCCCAGTTCAGGAACTTCATCCCTTCGAATGTGGTGAAAGCCGCAGCGGATCTGAACATGATACCACTCGTCGTGTTCTCGATTCTTTTTGGGGTTGCGGCCATTGGAGTGAAGACAAAACGTCCCGAATCGGTACAACCATTCGCTTTATTGCTTGAGAGTTTTCTGCAGATCGTACTGCAATTGACGAAGAATATCCTGAAGCTTACCCCGTATGGTGTGCTTGGACTCACCACCTATTGGCTCGGAAACACCGGTATGGCAGTCTTGGTCCAGTTGGGACTGTTCGTGGTTGCGGTTGTGTTGGCCTGTTTGATCCACATGGGTCTGGTATATGGGGGTCTTCTCGCCACAGTGGCCAAAATCAATCCGGTGAGATTCTTCAGGGCCGCCAGCCCTGCCCTGATGTTGGCATTCTCAAGCCGATCAAGCTTGGGTTCGGTTACCATGACCATTGAGACGATGGAGCATAGGCTCAAAGTGAATTCCAGAATCGCAAACTTCGTTGGACCTTTGGGTGCGGTAATGAACATGGATGCTTGCGGAGGGATTTTTCCCGCCATGGTCGCGGTATTCGCTGCGAACGCCTTCGGCATCGAACTGGTGTTCAGCCAATACGTACTCATTGTCATCGTATCTGTCCTGGCGAGCATCGGCAGTGCCGCGGTTCCCATGGGGGCGACCGCATTCACGGTGATAACCCTCACCACTGTGGGACTTCCTGTGGAGGCCGTCGGACTTGTGGCCGGTGTCGATTTCATTGTCGACATGTTCAGAACAATGACCAATGTTGCCGGCGACATGACCACCTCGGTATTGGTGGCAAACTCACTCGGTGAATTCGACCGGGAACAATTCAACACCCAGGATCTCAGAGCCGAATATTCGAACTGATCCAAATCGAGAGGGGACGTGTGACACGTCCCCTCCCTGGAATCTCATGTATGGGTTCTTCCCCTATTTGCCAAGTACCGCTTGGGCAGCTGCCAATCGTGCCACAGGAACACGGAACGGGGAACAGGAAACATAATCGAGTCCCACCTTCTGGCAGAATGCGATGGTCTTCGGATCTCCACCATGCTCACCGCAAATACCGAGCTTGATGTTCGGATTCACCGAGCGTCCCAGTTCGGAAGCCATCTTCACCAGCTTGCCCACACCATCGATATCGATGGTGGCGAACGGATCGTACTCGTAGAACTGTTTGTCGGTATCGTTCACATAGGGTCCGAGGAAGCTCGCCGCGTCATCACGCGAGAATCCACAGGTCATCTGGGTGAGATCGTTGGTACCGAAACTGAAGAATTCGGCCGACTTGGCGATCTCATCGGCGGTGATCGCAGCCCTTGGAACCTCGATCATCGTTCCGATCTTGTAGGCAACCTTCTTGCCACGTTCGGCAAACACCTTGTCGATCGTCTCGATCGCGTGCTTTTTGGTGAATTCGAACTCCTTGTAGTGGCCTACCAGTGGAATCATGATCTCGGGATGTACTTCGATACCCTTCTCGGCGACATTCAAGGCCGCCTCGATGATAGCCCGGACCTGCATGTGCAGGATTTCGGGATACACGATTGCAAGACGACAACCACGGAAACCGAGCATCGGGTTGAACTCATGCAACTGGGCGGTCTTCTGGGCAATTTCCTCGACAGGAATCTGCAACTGGAGTGCCATCTCGTGCCTGCTGGTATGGTCATTGGGGAGGAACTCGTGCAACGGTGGGTCAAGCAATCTGACAGTGGCGGGAAGACCGTTCAATTCGGTGAAGATCTCCTCGAAATCCTGACGTTGCATCGGAAGCAGCTCGGCAAGCGCCTTTTCCCGTTCAACCTTGTTGTTGGCGAGTATCATCTTTCGAACACTGATAATCCTTTGACCACCGAAGAACATGTGTTCTGTTCTGCAGAGACCGATACCTTCGGCTCCAAGCTGAACCGCCATATGGGTATCGGTAGGGGTGTCCGCATTGGTGCGGACACGAAGCTTACGAATCTCGTCCACATATCCCATGAACTTGTTGTAGTTCTGGAACAACAGGGAATCTTCACTCTTCATGGCACCATTGAGCACCTGTACGATTTCAGAGGGCTTCACCTGGATCTTCGAGAAATACACCTGTCCGGTGAACCCATCGATGGAGACGAAATCCCCTTCGCGGAGGGTCTGTCCCTTCACACTCATGGTTCCATTCTTATAATTGATGGTAATATCGCCGGCTCCGGACACACACGGGCATCCCATACCGCGGGCAACCACAGCCGCATGGCTGGTCATACCACCACGGGTGGTGATGACACCTTTTGCCACAGCCATTCCACCGATGTCCTCGGGACTTGTCTCCACTCTCGCGAGAATGACATTCTTGCCTTGGGCAGCCATTTCCTCAGCCTTTTCCGCCGAGAAATAGACTTGACCACACGCTCCACCGGGACTGGCGTTGAGACCCTTGGTGACCTCTTCGACTCCCTGCTTCCTGATATCATCGCTGTCGAGTACGGGAGCAAACAACTTGTTGAATTCTCCGGCCGGAACACGCGATACGGCCGTCTCCTTGGAGATCAGACCATCCTCCACCATCTCGACCTGGGAACGGAGCCAACTGAACACAGTCCGCTTGCCGTTTCGGGTCTGCAACATGTAGAGGGTACCTTCCTGGATGGTGAATTCGATGTCCTGCATATCCTTGTAGTGCTTCTCAAGCAGTTCCCGGATATCCACGAGCTGTTGGTAGACCTTCTCATTCACACTCTTGAGGGTATCGATGGTCTGGGGAGTCCTGATACCGGCCACCACATCTTCCCCCTGGGCGTTCATCAGGTATTCTCCATAGAACTTGTTTTCACCCGTGGAGGGGTCGCGGGTGAACGCCACACCGGTACCGCTGGTGGATCCCATGTTGCCGAACACCATCGACTGAACGTTGACCGCTGTCCCCAACAAACCCCTGATATCGTTCATCTGGCGATACCTGATGGCACGATCGTTGTTCCAGGAACCGAATACGGCATTGATCGCCTTGAACAGCTGATCGATGGGATCGGTTGGAAAATCTTCCCCGATATCCCGCTTGTAGAGCGCACGATAGCGGTTGATGACCTCCTTGAGGTCCTCGACATCGAGATCGGTATCGAATTCTCGATCACGTTCGGTCTTGACCGCCTGCAACGCCTCTTCAAACTCGTGGTGGGGAACACCCATCACCACATCACCGAACATCTGCATGAATCTACGATAGCTGTCCCAGGCGAACCTTTCGTTGTTGGTCTTCTTGGCAAGAGCCTTGGCCGAATCGGGATTCATTCCGAGATTGAGCACGGTGTCCATCATTCCGGGCATCGACTGGGCCGCACCCGACCGCACGGAGACCAGCAGGGGGTTCTCACTATCACCGAGCTTGGCTCCCATGACCTTTTCGAGGTGTTCGAGGTGATGCAACACCTCTTCACGCAACCCTTTGGGATACTCACCATCGTTGGCACTGTAGTACGCACAGGCTTCGGTACTGATGGTGAATCCGGGAGGAACCGGCAACCCGATCGACGTCATGTCGGCGAGGTTCGCACCTTTTCCTCCCAGAAGATCCTTCATTGATCCAGTACCTTCCGCCTTACCTTCTCCAAAAAAATACACATACTTGGTCTTGTCCTTAGACATCTATAGAGACCCCCTTAATTTCAGATTTTACAATCAATTCACGATTAACCAATGTATAATAGAAAACCCTCCCTGTCAATGTGGGGAGGGTTTTCGTGGCGTTACGCCGTATATGATTCAAGCGCCTTCAAGCGCGTTGGCTGCTTCATCCTTTCCAAGGCTTTCTTCTCAATCTGGCGTATTCTTTCCTTGGTGAGATTGTACAACTCTCCGATCTCCTTGAGCGACATCGGAATGGCGCCGTTCAATCCGAAACGCATCTCGATGATGTCCCGTTCCTTGTCACTCAGCACCTGCAGCGCTTCGTTGATATCGTCCCTCAGGGTCTTCTCCATCAGGATATCCTCGGCCGAGCGATACTCGTCTTCAATGAAATCCCCAACGGTTGAATTCGAGGGGTCCCCGAACACCGGGGCATCCAGACTCACTATTTCACGACTGATGGAGAGGAGGTCTCCCACAAGTTTTGGATCCATCTGCATCGCATCACCCAATTCCTCGAGAGTGGGTTCCTCGCCGCTTTCATGCATCAACTTGCGCTGAGCCTTCTGGATCTGCACGAGTTCATTGGCCCTGTTCAATGGGAGCCGCACGGTTCGGGACTTCTCGCAAATCGCCTTGAGTATCGCTTGTCGAATCCACCACACCGCATAGCTGATGAAGTGGTATCCACGATCCACATCATACTTCTCAAGTGCGTTCATCAATCCAATGTTTCCTTCGTTGATCAGATCAATCAACGGCAGGCCCTGGTTCTGGTATTTCTTGGCTACATTCACCACAAATCGAAGGTTCGATTCGATCATTCTCTTTCGTGCGTACTCGTCTCCTTCGGCTGCGAGTCTCGCCAACTTATCCTCATCCTCTCTGCTGAGCAAAGGGATTCTATTGATTTCCTTGAGATACATGGAGAGGATGTTCTCGTCCTCGAACTGGTCATATTCATTCAACACTTTACTGTTCCGGATCATTGCTGCTCCTCCTGTATATTGAAATACAAGCATTTTCCATGCCAAAAGCATCCTTTACAGGAAAGATATTATTATCTCCATAAATTAAATGTAGTTATCCATATTATACATACTATTTGATGTGGACGATCTGACCGAGAGCCTTCAAATCAACGGGTAGGCATGCGACAAAATGACACAGTGGAATAAAAATGAATGATTAGCGGGTAATTTTGACACACTCCAAAGGATCGATGAAGGATTCCTGGTCATCGGGGGACCCAAAAAGTCCATCCATATCCTCCATTTCCCACGGAAAATCGATTTTCACCGTCCTGAACCAAGCCTTCATGTCGTTGCCGGCGAAAGGAATCTCGGAATTGGCCAATTCACTTTGCAGCAATCTCCAACGGTATTTGATGAGATCATGCACCATATCGCCCTCGGCAAGGGAGATAAGCGTCTTGTTTCTCTTGCCCAAAATATAGATCGCCATTTGGATATCGTGGAATTGGCGCCAGAGATTCGATCTCCCCTGTTCTCCGGTCATGTCCCTGAGTATGAAGGCATCATTGAAGCATCGAATCGCTCCACCGATATCGCCCATTCTTCCCAGAACCACACCCATGCGAAAGAAGCAGAGTGCGCTCTCCTTCGGATCGGCATCCTGTGCTCCCGACAGATTGGCCGAGCAGATGTGTAAAGCTTTCCTGTATCGTTGTTCCGTCGTAGTATTCACGTCCTCAATATACCAAGGGAAAATGGAATCGGAAAGTCGATTCGGTAGGGAAATACAAGGTATCGAACCACAAATCCGACAGAACGGCAATGTACCCCCACATTCCCCCAATTCTTGACGAATCAATTTCAACCGATTGCTTGACCGCAATCGTCTTTGTGCGTATATTTCTAGAGGATTTCATAACAATATCCAATGGAATACACATAACACAGCATACAGGAGGAACTTATGACTATCAAACCGATGGGAGACAGAGTGCTTGTCAAAATGGAAGAGGTACAGGAGAAGACCGCAGGTGGAATCTTCATCCCCCAGACCGCTCAGGAGAAGACCCAGATCGCCGAAGTGATCGCAGTTGGATCGGATGAAAGCATCACTGTCAAGAAAGGCGACAAGGTGATGTACGACAAGTATGCCGGAACTTCCGTCAAGGCGGATGGAGTGGAGTACCTCATCCTCCACATGTCCGATATCCTCGCAGTCATCGACTGATCTTCGAATTAGCCGAAACCAGAAGGGCCGTTGCCACTCGTATGGGTGGGCACCGGCCCTCGTGCTATCCGTAGAGGAACGATTCGATCTTCCTGGAAATGGTGGAAGTTGTCGTTTCGGGATGGTGTGATTCGGGAAGTGCCTCAAGCATCCATCTTCCATACTGCTTGTTGACCACCCTGCTGTCGAGAATCAAAACAATACCGCTGTCGAGCGTATTGCGCAGCAACCTCCCGAATCCTTGTTTCAACTTCATCGTGGCCTCTGGAAGAGCCAATTGGAAGAACCCACTCTTGCCATCGGCATCGAGTGCCTCCTGACGCGCCCTGAATACAGGATCTGTGGGAACACGGAAAGGCAATTTTACTATCACCACAAGGCGCAACGTATTCCCTGGAGCATCAACTCCTTCCCAGAACGAATCGGTTGCGAACAATATGCTATCGGTATCATCGGTGAATTGACGCAACAAATGCACCCTATCGGCATCTCCCTGACGAAGCACGGTAATGCCGGCTTTGGCCATATCGGGAGCCAGAAGTTCAGCGACTTTCCGCAACATATGGTAACTGGTGAAGAGGATCAAGGCCCCTCCACCGGAGGCAAGGATGGAATCGCGTATCGTAGCGGTGCAGTATTCATAGAACGACTCGGGATTCTTTTCGGTGAATACAGGAGCATCATTGGGGGTAAGCAGGAGAAGCCTGCTCTTGAAATCGAATGGTGAATGGTGCACTGCGGTGTAATAGGGACGGAAGGAATCGGGCGGCAGCCCCACTCTGCTTCCCCAATAGGAGAAGTTGTCGTGAAGATCAAGGGTCGCGCTCGTACACACTACGGTGTGGAGCTTTTCAAACAGCGATTCCGAAAGAGCTTTGGAGACAGAAAGCGGCGACACATGCACTTCAACCCTCTTCGTTCCATCTCCACGATCCACCACTTCGAACCAATGCACATCGGCGGTCCAATTGGCAAAATCGATGAATTCCGAGAGTGCCAGGGCTCCTGAGAGAATTCTTCTCGTATGGACAAGCAATTCCCTCCCCCTATACTCCAGTTCCTCGGGGATGCTTCCCGTTTCCATCATTTGCTTGACCAAATCCGACAAACGTGTGCAATGCTCGATGACCGCGTTGGACAAACGAACGAAATCACCAAGCCCTGCCTGCATCATCGGCTCGACAAGCAGATTCGAACTTCGCAATTGCTGCATGAACCCAAGCAGATAGGTATCAAGATACCCGATCGCTTCCGAAACTCCTGTAAGCTCCCCCGCGATTGCGTTCGGAAGCGATTCATCGGAAGCATAGGGAGCGAGTTCCTCGAGCAACCCCTTGGCATTTCGCCTCTTACGGGAGAGTCTTCCCAACGACCGCACCATCTCATACCCGCTGTAGGTCGAGGTGAAGAAGTCGGTTGCGTTGCGCTCGATATTGTGGGCTTCATCGATCACCAAACGTGAGAATGGTGGAAGCACCGCTTCCTCATCATATTCGATCCCATCGATCATTCTGGAGCGGGCATCGGTGAACAACAGATGGTGGTTTCCCACCAGTATGCGCGATTCTGAGGCTTTCTTCCTTGATCGCATGAAGAAACAATCCTTGGCGTAGGAGCAACGGTAACCGAGGCACAAATCGGCATCGCTGCACACCTCCGACCAAAGCTTCGCCCTGACTTTACCGGGGAAATCACTTTTCAGACCGGTTTCGGTCTCACTGCCGAAGGCCACGATGGATCCAATCTCACTCAGTGGGTCTCGAGCCAACAAGGGAGCATCGGAGGCGACCTCCTCCAATCGTCTCAGGCAAAGGTAATTGCTTCTTCCCATCACCAAGGCAACGGGACAGGATGTGCCAAGGATATCGAACAGTTGCACAAGATCCTTGTCATAGAGTTGTCTTTGCAGGTTGATGGTGGAAGTGGCCACCACCGTCCGCTCCTTCGGATGGGAGGCAGCCCATAAAAGCGCCGGCACAAGGTATGCGAAGGATTTGCCGATCCCAGTGCCCGCTTCGATCACTGCGATCGCATCCTCGTCATAGGCGCGGGATACCACCAGTGCCATCTCGAGTTGTCCGTCCCTGTATTCATACCCTGTGAAACGTTGCGAGAGGAGTCCCTCCGCATCGAATACACGATAAATCTCACTCTGCTCCAAGCTTGTAGTCCTGTACCTTTCGATGCAATGTCTTCCGAGCGATACCCAACATATCGGCGGCTTTCGACTTGTTGCCCCCGCAACTCGCGATGGTGGCCAAAATAAGAGCCTTCTCGGCCTGCTCCATAGTGGTTCCCACAGGAATCACCACCCTCTCCTCCGAACTCGCATTCCTCACCACCGCCGGCAGGTCGTCCAGATCGATGATCTTATCCGAAGCAAGTACCACTGTGCTTTCGACACAGTTGCCCAACTCACGTATGTTTCCGGGCCAATCATAGGAGAGCATGGCAGCCTTCGCCCTCTGGCTGAATCCTTCCACCTGTCTCCCGTTGCGTTCATTGTACATCTCAAGGAAATGGGACATCAACAGGGGAATGTCCTCCTTTCTTTCCCGCAACGGGGGAACCTCGAGATGGATCACATTCAGACGGTAGTAGAGGTCTTCCCGAAATTTCCCGGAATCCACCTCGGCACGAAGATCGCGGTTTGTGGCAGCCACCAGACGCACATCGACGGTAATGGTCTTTTCACTGCCCAATCGTTCGAATTGCCTCTCTTGAAGCACCCTCAAGAGCTTGACTTGGGTCGATTGGCTTATCTCGCCGATCTCATCAAGGAACAACGTCCCGCCATGGGCGAGTTCAAAACGCCCTTTTCGTGCGGAAGTGGCTCCGCTGAAGGCACCCTTCTCGTGTCCAAACAATTCGTCTTCGAGCAGTGTCTCCGCGAACGATGCACAACTCACTTTGATGAAAGGACCATTGGAACGACTTGAAAGATGATGCAATGCATCGGCGACCAGTTCCTTTCCAACCCCGCTTTCACCGGTCACCAACACGCTCGCGGTGGCATCCGCAACCTGCTTCACCGTGTCCATGAGACGAACCATCCGCTCACTCTTGCCGATGATCCTATTGTATCCACTCTGACGCTTCAGCTCGGCAAGTTCCTTCTTCAATGCTGCGTTCTGATCATAGAGATCGAGATTGCTGAACGCTCTGCGGATCAGAAGGAACAACCGATCGAGATTCAAGGGTTTCGTCATGAAATCCACCGCACCATCACGCATCGCCTCCACAGCGGCCTCGATGGTGCCATGTCCGGTGAGTATCACGACCGGCATCGTGGGATAGGATGAGGAAACCTTCTTGAGCAACTCCTGACCCGACATCCGCGGCATCCGCAAATCGGTGATCAACATATCGACCTGGCTTGAGGTGATCAGATTCCAGGCTTCCTTCCCATCCGAAGCGAGCAAGACCTCGAAACCCTCATCCTCAAGTGCCATCTGCAAGCCACTACGGATATTCTTCTCGTCATCGGCAACCAGTATCGTCCTATTCATTGTGTGCGGGCCTCCTCCAATGCCAATCGTTCCGTGGTGGGAACCGGGAAGGAGAAAGTGAAGGTGGTGCCTTCCCCAGGTTTGGAGCTCACCGAAATTTCGCCATGATGTTCCTTCACCACTTTGAACACCATGGTGAGCCCCAAACCCGATCCCGAGTCCTTCGTGGTGAAATAGGGTTCGAAGATCTTCGCCAAGGTGGATTCGTCCATTCCGATTCCCGTGTCGGTGATCCCCAGGACCACATTGTCACCACTGAGTTTGGTCCACACTGTCAGGGTTCCCCCACCGGGATCCATCGCACTCATCGCATTCTTCAAGATATTCAGCAAGGCTTGCTTCATCAGATTCTCATCCAACCTCAACTTCGGAAGGAACTCCCCCAACTTCCTTACTATGGTGATCCCATGCTCGGACATTTCGTATCCCACGAAATTCAGCACCTCATCCACAATCCTGTTGATATGCTCCAATCGCAAACGAACATCCATCGGTCTCACCGCAAACAGGAAGTCGACCACGATGCCGTTCAAACGCTCGATCTCTTCGTCGATCACATCCAGATATCTTGTCGCATCATCCAAAGTCAGGCTTTTTTTCCTTTGGAAGGCTTTTCTCAGCAATTGCAGATGAATCCCGATGGAAGCCAGCGGATTCTTGATTTCATGGGCCACTCCGGCGGCGACCGTGGTGAGGGAAGCGAGACTTTCGGAACGATGGAGACGTGCTTCCCGACGCTTTTCCTCCGATACATCCTGAACGATGAACAACACCCGCTTGCCGTTGTCATGATCGAACACGGGATCCAACGAGCTGGTATAGCTTGAGGCGAGTACCTTCAGAGTCCTCACATGTTCTCCCCGTTGGAAGTGGAACTCCTCCTCGATATCCTCATCACCGGTGACCTTGTCAACCGCATACAACATGAATTTGGTCAGATCCTGATCGGCCAAGGCATATTTGATGCTCGTCCCCTCGGTAAATTGTCTGGCAAGGGGCAACAGATACTTCACCGAATCGTTGCAAGTGAGCACCCTGCCCGATCCATTGGTCACCACCACACCAAGATCTATCTTTTGCAATACATTGCCGAGCAACTCATTCTCACTCGCCTGATAGCGCACCAGTGTCTTGATTTCGTCTGTACTGAGTTTTTCTATCTTGTCGAATGCACGTCGAATGAAATTGTTCATACCACTTCCCGCAATCGATAGTAGAGTGATTCCACCAATAGCTTCCCATTCTGATTGAACACGAAGGCTTTTCTCGCTCCTTCATCTACAATACCCATCATGATGCGGGCTGTACCGACAGTACATTTACCACCGGTGCACCGCTTATTGATCCCCATCTGGAATTTCTTGAGAAAGTACTCCAGGGAGGTGGCATCGTCAAGTTCACCACACATCCGTCCCAGGCTTTCGTTGGAGACCGGCACATGGTTGAATAGGCTCTCCACCAACTCCAGCGCCGCTTCGGTGATCGTTCCACACGGGACCGAAGCTTTGGTCAATAAAAATTCCTCCACGGTATCATACACCCCATCATACTCCGAAAACTCATCTGCAAGGAGCCTCTGTACCGTCTCTTTCTTCAATGGTGCCAGATGATGGCGCTGCAACCGGGAGAGAATTGTGGGAAGCAATCGTGAGGGATGTTCGCTTATGATGAACACATACGTGTTCGACGGTGGTTCCTCGAGGAGTTTCAACAAACTGTTGCGTGCACCTTCGGTACTCTCCTCAACTCCTTCGAACACCAGGAATCTCGGTTCATCGGAAAAGCTGGTGCGTACCGTCCATTCCTGGAGAGCCCTCACTTGGGCGATGGAAAGGGGACTGTTGCGCTTCAAGAACACCTGCATCGGTTTGAGGGCCCCACGGATGTCTTGCACCAATGATGGAATCGCATCTCCGTCGGCATGCTCCAAATCGATCAACAACTCGCCCATCGTAGAAGCAGCATCGAAATTTGGTGACGATTTGCCCTCCTTGCCACCGATGAGTGCCTGGTGGAACTGCAGCAACATCGTCCTCATGGTGCGAATGAGCAGCTTCCTGCTGGAATCGGTACGCAACTCACCGCACAATGCAAGTGCGGCCTCAATCCTCCCCAGATGGTCACGGTTGCCCACATACACCAGGTTCGACATCCCATAGGATGTGAAATCGCGACAGGAATGACAATCGCAGTACGCATTGCCATCGGTTCGGCAACTGAGCACCCTCGCCACCTCCATCGCGAGATGGAGCCTTCCGCTGCAACGATCACCGGTAAGCAGCAAGGTACGTGGAAACACTCCCGATCCGATCATTTGCGAGAACAAGCTTGAGGTGTCGGGTCTATAGGGAGTGATGGAATCGAACATCTACAGTATCCCCTTCACCAAATCCATTCCCACCGGGGTCAACGGCTTGATGACCTGGTTGGTGATCACGCTCGGATCGAGATACGCCGACAGATCGACCACCGATTGGATTTCCAACAGGTAGATGAGGAACGCAACCACCACGACCACCTCAACAACACCGAGAAACAGGCCGAGCAAGCGATCCAACCACTCCAAACCCAGCGCATCAAGAGTCCTGTCCAACAATGAGCCGACCATCATCATCAAAAGATATCCGATGAGGAACAGTATGACGAAAGCTATCAAGGTGGTCGCCAAAAGCGGCAATTCGAAGGTATCCTCGAGTAGGGATGAACCCAATCTAGAAAACATCAGTGCGACAACGAATCCCACCAGGAATCCGGCCCTGGAAGAAAATTCGAGGGCGAATCCCCTGATCGAACCCACCACCGCCGCAAGGAACGCGATCACCACGATCACCACGTCCACGAGGTTGAAAACATACGGCCCCAATGCCAATCCCCATTCACTCATGTGTCAATCTCCTTTTCATATCATTCGATGCACTCTGCATGATGATCTGTGCCAAGCGCGCCTTGGATTCGCCAACATTCACTCGTTTGGCGGCATCGACCATTCGTTGCCGCAGTTCGCCATCGGAAATGATGCGCGCGACCTGTGCAACCAATGTGTCGCCGTTGGCGTGTTCCTGTGACAAGACCACAGCACCTCCAATCTCTTCCAATCTTCTGGCGTTCTCCAATTGTTCACCTCTGGAACTCTCCTTCCCCAGGGGAATGAGTACCATCGGAACCTCCATTTCCAAAAAGTCGGCGATGGCGGTAGCTCCGGAGCGGGACACCACCAGTGTTGCGGCGCGCAACACACCACCGAAATCCCCATCGATGAAAGGTACGGCGCGATAGCCGTTCCGCTCGATCTTGCGATAGGTCTTCTCCCCGGTTTGATGGACCACACAAGCCAATTCCAACAAGTCGTCGAGACGTTCCCACACCAAAGTGTTTATCTGCAATGCACCTTGGCTTCCACCCAAGATTACTATCAAAGGACGGTTTTTGGGAATCCCATATCGTATTCTGGCCATTTCTGCATCGGCCGTTTCCTTCGACAATCTTGTGGGCACTCCCGTCTTCCTCACCTTGCTTGCCAACCGTGGAGGAAATTGTCGCTGCACCTCATCGAACGGCACACAAATGATGTCGGCGAATCGGGCATTGATCTTAGTCGCCAGACCGATCAAGGCATCTGATTCATGGGTAACCGTAGGGATACCGAGAAGATAGGCCGCCACAACGGGTGGCACCGACACATACCCTCCCTTGGAAAACACCACATCGGGCCGCTCACGCCGCAATATGGCCAAAGCCTGGAAGAATCCCACCACGATATTCGCCATATCGGGTAGTAGCCGCCAAGAGAAGTATCTTCGCAATTTCCCCGAGCGGATAGAAAGATAACGGATCGAGGCCGCTTCCACCCACTTTTGCTCCTCAATCTTCCCGCTACCGATCCAAAACCGTTCGTAGGGTGTCGATCCGTTGTTCGCCTCGTGCAGGAGATACGCATCAATCGCGAATACGGGAAACACATGCCCTCCGGTTCCTCCTCCGGTATAACACACCTTCACCTGGAATCTTCCTCCAACTCATCCAAGTCTACCCGAGACGATATACACACGCAATCATAATTGCTATACTTTGTTGGGCCAATATCGAATTATAGAGGGATATCCATGGCAAAGAGCTTCATACAGAAACTGTTCGGAACAAAACAAGAAAAAGACATCAAGCGACTCACCCCCATTGTGACGCAAGTAAATGCACTCGGAGAATGGGCAAAAGACCTTGCCGATGAGGAGTTTCCCACTGTCACCGCCCAATTCAAGGAACGCATCTCACAAGGAGAGACGCTCGATTCCCTCCTTCCGCAGGCCTTCGCATTGGCCAGGGAGGCAGCCGACAGGGTATTGCACGAGCGCCATTATGACGAACAGATCATGGGAGCCGCGGTACTTCACCAGGGTACCATCCTCGAGATGAAGACCGGTGAAGGAAAAACACTCACCTGTGTACCCGCCGCATATCTGAATGCGTTGGAGGGAAAGGGTGTCCATATCGTCACGGTGAACGACTATCTGGCAAGACGTGATGCCGAATGGATGGGACCCATCTATCGTTTTCTCGGGCTTTCCGTCGGTGTGATAGTGAGCGATCTCGACAACGAGGCACGACGCAACTCCTATGCATGCGACATCACCTACGGCACCAACAATGAGTTCGGTTTCGATTACCTCAGGGACAACATGAAGTGGGATGCACGGGATAAGATCCAGCCCCAGCACCACTATTCGATCATCGATGAAATTGACTCCATCCTTATTGATGAAGCCCGAACTCCTCTGATCATCAGCGGACAAGCCGCCGACGATACGCTGAAGATAAAGTCGGCCGCGAGAATCGTTCCCAATCTCACCGAATGTGCGAAGGATCCCGAAACCGGAGAATATCCCGAGGAACCGATCGGCGACTATCAAGTGGATGAGAAGCAGAAGCGGATCACCTTCACCAACCAAGGGCTCAACCGTATTGAGGAATTGTTGCAACGCAACTCGGTCATCTCCGGTTCATTGTATGAGGGGGGAAATTTCGAATTCGTCCACTACATGACCCAAGCGGTGAAGGCCCACGCGCTCTTCCATCGTGATGTCGATTACGTTGTGGCCGAAGGAAAGGTCGAAATAGTCGACGAATTCACCGGCCGCATCCTCCATGGACGCCGCTACAGCGATGGTCTTCACCAAGCGATCGAGGCCAAGGAAGGTATTCGCATCGAAGTGCAGAACAAGACATTGGCCACCATCACATTCCAGAATTTCTTCCGCATGTACGACAAGATCTCCGGAATGACGGGAACCGCCGATACCGAGGCTCCCGAGTTCCAGAAGATCTACGGCCTTGATGTGGTGGTGATCCCCACCCACCTTCCCATCGTGAGAAGGGACATGCAGGACCTCGTGTATCTCACCGAAGCATATAAATTGGGTGCGATTTGCCATGAAATCGAGACCGTGCATGCCACCGGACAACCGATTCTCGTAGGAACCGTATCAATCGAAAAATCTGAAGTCCTCTCGGCCATGTTGCGCAAAAGAGGTATCAAGCATGAGATACTGAATGCCAAGAACCATGCACGGGAAGCGTTGATCATCGAGGATGCAGGGGCCAAGGGTGCGGTCACCATCGCCACGAACATGGCTGGAAGAGGAACCGACATCAAACTCGGAGGATCCTTGGATGCACGCATCCGTGCGATCTGTGGAAGCGAAGCAAGTCCCGCAGAAATTGCCTCGGCAAAGCAACAGGCGTACCCCAAATGGAAGGATGACTATGAAGAGGTGAAACGCCTTGGCGGGCTCTACATCCTGGGTACGGAACGACACGAATCACGCCGTATAGACAACCAGTTGAGAGGTCGTTCCGGACGTCAGGGCGATCCCGGCGTCTCACGGTTCTTTTTAAGTCTCGACGACACCTTGATGCGATTGTTCGCCAAGGATTCGATACGGTCGATGCTCGGCAAGATCGGAATGGGTGCGGAACCGATTGAACATTCCCTGGTGAGCAGGGCGATCGAAAAGGCACAGACAAGAGTTGAGGAACAGAACTTCGAGATCAGGAAACATCTGCTCGAATATGATGATGTGTTGAACGAACAGAGGAATTACCTCTACCGACAGCGCGACGACATTTTGATGGCCGAAGACCTGATGGTCCGTGGATTGGGTGCGGTGAAGGATATCGTTGACCAAATCGTCTCCAATCTTGAAATGAATGACAAAGCGGACCAGATTTTGGCAAATTTGAAGGATGGGTTGGATACCCGGTTCCACTTTGTACCCGAGTTGCAGATTGAACAGGGAGAAGATCGGGACGTGCTGAAGGAGAAGGTGTTCGGAGCATTGGAACAACACATCAAGGAGAAGATCGCCATCACCGGTGAAAAACCCTTCAACGATTTCCTCCGCTTCCAATACTTGAGACAAATCGACATGCGATGGCAGGATCATCTGGATCAATTGGAAGCCTTGCGTGAAGCCGTTTATTTGCGGGCGTACGCACAAAAGAATCCCCTTTTGGAATACAAGTTGGAGGGATTCGACATATTCGACAAGATGATCGAAGACATCCGTTCGTACATTGCGGTGCTCATGGTACGGGTTCGTATACAACAGGAACCAGATGGACAACGACAAGCTTCACGACGGGCCCAACCGCAAAGGGTCGTGGAATCACACGGTGCACTCACCCAATTCGGAGCTCCTCCAGCGGGACGATCCCAAGGGGCGCAACAGGGACAGGCTCCAGTGCAGATACGAAGAACCACACCGAAAGTCGGCAGGAACGATCCATGTCCATGTGGAAGTGGCAAGAAGTACAAACATTGCCACGGAAGGAATGTCTAGAAGAAATTCGCGGGATTGAGGGCGGTACCATCCTGCTCGATCGAGAAGTAGAGGGCGGTCTTGCCAATATTTCCCGACGAACCCATGGTTCCGACCGTATCCTTCTGTTTCACAGGATCGCCGACCTTCACCGAAACGGAGTCCAAGTGGGCATAGGTGGTACGGTAGCCATCCTCATGGGAGAGGACCACGAAACGACCTCTTCCTTCCACTTCATTGCCCACATCTACCACCACTCCGGTGGCCGACGCCACCACAGGAGAACCTGCACGTCCCTCCAACCAAATGCCCCGCAATACCACAATATTTTCCGAGTTCCCATACACCACCGTCTGGCCATAGAGACCGGTGATCCGTCCCTCGGAAGGACGTACGAACCTGTTGTATGAGGCAAGGGAACCATCGTCATCGACACGGGCGCTTGGAATGAATATCTCCTGCCCGGGATAGATCACCTCGGACTTCAGACCATTGAGTTCCTGCAAGGTTTTCCACCCGAGGGCTGGATTGAAACGGTTGGTGATGATCGAGAGCGAATCACCCGATTGCACTGTGTAGAGTTGACCATCGCGATCCGGAATGCGAAGCGTGGTACCCTCGCGAACCGAAGAGAGGTTCCGTATGTCGTTCACGCTGAGAATAGTCTCTTTCGAGATACCGTACTTTTCTGAGATCGAATCGAGTGTTTCTCCCGAAGCAACCACATGCTCGGTGTACCAAATTGAATCGGAATGCTGTGTAGATTCGGGTTTCCCGGTAGGCGTGGGAGTCTCGACCACGATCGGTTGCGCTTGTGGGGATGATCCTTCTTCAGCGGCTACGGACTTCACCACATCCACACCACTTTCCCTCTCGATCGGCTCCACCACCAGAGATGGTTCCGCCACGTCCTCTTTCGGTTCCGTTGAGGAGAAGTAGAGCAACCACACCACCACCACACCCGCGCACAGCAAGACACCAAACATGACCACCGAGACAATGATCCGTAGACTTCTTCTGTCCATCTTTCCATTGCCTTGGCGTCGTGAGTTGCCTACACGCCCCATATCGTCATAACTGTGCTTGTCCGAATACCCCATACAAATAGTTACCTGCTCTCGACATTGATGCCCTTACATATTACTATATTTGCATCATGGTATCCAGAGAAAAACGCGCAATCGGTCCCCTTCTACCGATCATCACTGCGATTGTGGCGACAATTGTCTTGGTGCGTGTGCTTTGGATCGTATCCTGCTCCTCGACAACCGAAGCGACCTATTCGGATCCAATCGTTTCCAAGCAGGTGGTGAGGGGAACCGTCTACGACAGGAACGGCAATATCCTTGCGATCGAGACACCCTACTGGTCCTGTGCGATCCTGGTGAACGAGACCGAAGATCTTCGACGCACGATCGAAACCATCGCACCGATCCTATCCCTCGATCCCTCCACGGTCTATGCAGCGGCTTCGCAACGATCGGTATATCACCTGGTGAAGCGACGGCTTTCTTTGGAAGAACATGCCGCCATGCTCAAGGTGATCAAGGAAACCGGTCTCAAGGGAGTATTGTTGGAGAAACGGTATGGAAGAAGTTATCCCCAACATTACCATGCGTCACAGGTGATTGGATTCACCAACACCGAAAACCATGGAATCGAAGGTTTGGAACTCGCCTTCGAAAGCCAACTGTTTCCCTATCCCGTACCAGGTGAAACCATCACCAATGGTGCTACGATCACCACCACACTCGATATCCAACTGCAATATCTGTTGGATGAACAGATCGTCTCCATCGACAGGCAACACTATCCCGATTCCATCGTGGGGATCATCATGGGCGCAGACACCGGTGAGGTGCTTGCGGCAACCACCTTCCCTTGGTACGATCCCAATCTCTATCAGGAAAGTGAACCGCAGCAACGGCAGAACAGGATAGTCACCTCGATGTATGAACCCGGTTCCGTGTTCAAGATATTTTCCCTGGCAGCCGAATTGCAATCGGGACAAGGTGCGACCGAAGATCCATTCTTCTGTGATGGATCCTACACCTTCACCATGGACAATGGAGAAGAGGCCACCATCAACTGTGTATCGGCACATGGTACGATCACTCCCGAAACGATGATCAAGTATTCATGCAACGGTGCGGTGGCCCATTGGGCATTGCAAACCGATGACAAAGCCTTCAGGGATATCCTGGTCGACTTCGGATTCACCACCGCATGGAACACCGGTATGCCGGGAACCATAAGTGGAAGACTGCCAAAGATCGAAAATTGGTCGGGAAGAAGCAAAGCCACCATCTCCTTTGGCCAGGAAATCGCGGTGACCCCAATGCAACTTGCCACAGCCGCCACCGCGATCGCCAATGGTGGAAATCTGATGGAACCGAGGATCGTCAATTCGATCGATGGCGTGCCCACATCTCCCCCAGTCGCCACAATGCAGGTGATTGACCACGAAGTGGCGCAAAGAATTCTGGATGGCATGGAAATGGCCACGCAATCGGGAGGTACGGCGACAAAGGCGGCAGTACCGGGGGTACGTGTGGGAGCAAAAACGGGAACCGCCCAAGTCTTCGATCCAACGACGGGAACCTATGGTTCGGACAACTTTCTCGCAAGCACATTGGCCATCGTACCCATCGACGATCCCCGGTACATCATCTATATCGGTGTCTCCAATCCGAAAGGAGCCACCATTTGGGGTAGCAATATCGCCGCACCCGCGATCGGTTCGCTCATAGCGGATATGGTGAGACAGGGAAGGATAGCCAGTGGTGTGATGGAAACGATCACTCTAGACCGACCGTAGCAGGATCAGGGCCTGCCTGACTCACCCAAAGATTCTGGAAATCGAGGGAAAATCCCTTCAATTGACCGAGCATGGTGGATGCCGAAGCCTTATGGATATCCTTGGGAACCCTCTGGCCATCGGTAAAGAACAATATGGGAAGATCCTTTTGATGACACACACTCAGCACGTTTCCCACGGTCTCAGTCTCATCCAACTTGGTGATGATGACACTGGAAATGCCGAATGAGGTATACTGATCGATTGCCTTGGCCACATCCTTGGCCTTCATGGCACCTGAAATCGCAAGAAAAAACCCGCAATCGGAGCGATTTGGGACCGAAAGGAGCGCCTTCATTTTGATCGCAAGATCCTTGTCGCGGGGGCTTTTCCCGATCGTGTCGACCAGCACGAGATCAGCTTCATCAGCCGCTTGCAGCGCTTGATAAAACTCCTGCTCATCGGCGACCTTATCCACCGGAATTCCAAGGGACGCGCCAAATGCCGCCAATTGTTCGAATGCGCCGATCCTGAACGAATCGATGCTGACCATATGGACCGACCTGTGGAATTCGGGGTCCTGCTGCAATCCGTACAATGCGGCGATTTTGGCAATCGTGGTCGTCTTGCCAATACCTGTGGGACCGAGGAGCACAAAAATTTTGGGAGGCCGCAACTGCGTTTGATGATCGATGGTGACAAGAGAAACGATCTTGTCCACCAGCAACAGTTCGAATTCCTCCATCGAGGGTTCGTCGACGGTATACTCCTGAAGCGCATCTCCAAGCAATCGAAGCACATCCTCGGTAAATTCATCCGAAAAATCATTTTCCATTAAAAGTGATACCGCATGTTCCAACAATTGCTCATGATGCATATCCGCCTGCTCAAGTTGGGGAAGCTCCTCGACCATTTCGGGGACCTCCTGCTCCACCTCAACAGGTACGGTTTCCTTCCTTTCCTTGGCAGCATCCTCCTTGGGAGGATCCACAAGATAACAAGTGAGTTCGACATGGGTCCTCTTTCCCAACCAGAGGAATCCTCCACGAGCCATCACATCACGACGACTATGGATTCGCAATGAGGAACCATACTGTTCACGGGCCTTCCGCACAGCTTCGTCGAAATCCTTCGCTACTATGGTGATGTATTTCATGGCCCGGTACCTCCGTTCATGGCCCTCACAGGATATATCTGCTCAGGTCCTCGTTCTCCATAATGCTCGCCAACCGTTCATCAACGTACTGTTGGTCAACAGTGACGGTTTGTCCCGCTTGTTCAGATGCGGAGAATGAGATCTCCTCCAGCAAACGTTCCATGATGGTGTACAATCTTCTCGCTCCGATATTCTCCGTGTTGGAATTCACCGAGTAGGCGATATCGCTGATGCGGTCCAAGGCTTCGTCGGTGAAGATCAACTGTACATCCTCGGTCTTCATCAATTCGATGTACTGCTTGATGATCGCATTCTCAGGCTCCTTCAGTATCCTCAAGAAATCGGCGGCGGTAAGTTCGTCCAGCTCCACCCTGAGGGGAAATCTTCCCTGCAACTCGGGAATGAGATCACTCGGTTTGGATACATGGAACGCACCTGCGGCAATGAAAAGAATATGTGTGGTGTCGATCATTCCCCATTTGGTGCTGATCTTGCTCCCCTCGACGATCGGCAGGATATCGCGCTGCACCCCCTCACGGGAGACATCGGGACCACTGTGGCCACCTTTGTTGCCGGCTACCTTGTCGATCTCGTCGATAAAGATGATGCCCATCTGCTCGACCCGCTCTTTTGCGATCTCGACCACCTGCTCCTGATCGACACTCTTTTCCGTCTCCTCTTCGGTGAGTATCTCGCGAGCACGTTTGATGGAAACCTTTCTCTTCTTGCCCCTTCCACCGAATATGCTGCCGAGACTCTGCAGTGTGTTCTCGATATCCTCGAGATTGCCTCCCGCAAGCAACTCCACACCATGTGCGGCAGGTTTGCCTGTGACGGTGATCTCCACCTCACGATCCTCGAATCTTCCTTCCGCGAGGAATTGCCTGAACTTCTCCCGTGTAGTCTTCGTCGCATCCTCAAGTGCGGTGGAATCGACATCATGCGGACCCTTCTTCGGTTTCGAGTCGGCCGGCAGAAGGAGATCGAGCAACCGCTCCTCCACCTGTGTGTCCACTTGGGACTTTCTCGCCTCGGCCATCTCCTTCTTGGTCATCTGCACCGCGGTTCCCATCAGATCCCTCACCATCGATTCCACATCACGTCCCACATACCCTACTTCGGTGTATTTGGTGGCTTCGACCTTCACAAACGGGGTATTCGACAATTTTGAGATTCTCCGTGCGATTTCGGTCTTACCCACTCCTGTGGGGCCAATCATGATGATGTTCTTCGGTGAGACTTCGTCGCGGATCGAATCGGGAAGTCGCTTTCTTCTTGCACGGTTGCGCAATGCAATCGCGACCGTTCGCTTCGCATCCTTCTGTCCAATGATATACTTATCCAATTCCCGCACGATCTCGGCGGGAGTCATTTCATCCAAGTTCATGATTACTCCTCAAGTTGTTCAACAAGTATCGAGCCGTTGGTGTAGATACAAATCTCACTGGCTATCTCAAGCGATTTTCGTGCAATCTCGGCAGCGGAAAGATCGGATCCATCCATATAGGCACGGGCAGCGGCCAAGGCGAAATTTCCTCCCGAACCGATGGCGATCACATCGTGTTCCGGCTCTATCACATCCCCCACTCCGGAGATGAGGAAGGTTTTGGACTTGTCGGCAACCAGCAACATCGCTTCGAGCTTCCTGAGATTGCGGTCCATCCGCCATTCCTTGGCCATTTCCACGGCAGATCTGGTGAGGTCCCCGTGAAATTGCTTCAACTTCTTTTCTATGATCTCGTAGAGGGTGAAGGCGTCCGCAGTGGCACCGGCGAATCCCGACAACACCGTTCCATCCATCATGGTTCGGACTTTCCTTGCATTTCCCTTCAGTATCGCATCGCCTGCGGTGACTTGTCCGTCACCTGCGATGGCAACCTTGCCATCTTTCCTCACTGCGATGATTGTTGTTCCCCTAATCTCCATCTCTATTCCTTCCATGTGGGTGGCTTCGCTCGTACACCGAACGCAACCGTTCGTGCGAAACATGCGTATATATCTGTGTAGTAGATATCGACGCATGCCCGAGCAGTTCCTGGACCAATCGAATACCCGAATCATTGTCCAGCAGATGTGTGGCGAAACTGTGTCTGAACATATGTGGTGTGAACCGCGAACTGAGACCAAGCTTCAACCTGTACCTGCCAAAGATACTATGGACGCTCGATGCCGACAACCGTTTCCCCTGTTTTCCCAACAACAATGCATTGGCATCGAACGCGTCGAACGGACCATTCTTATCGATGAATAGCCTCCTCTGTTCAAGATACCGTTCCAGCAACATGATGGTCGACGGGTTGAGGAATACAAAACGTTGCCTATTGCCCTTCCCCTTCACCAGCAGCCGCTCCTGCGGTATGTCGATGTCGCCAAGATCAACGGAGAGCAATTCCGACAAGCGACACCCTGTCGAATAGAACAGATGGAACATCAGCGCATCACGAAGATCGAAAAAGGAGTGGATGGGTAGTGAAAGTATCCTCAACACTTCATTCCTACTCAATACCTCGGGCAACCTACGGTAACGCGGGCTTCCCCCGATTCGCAAGAAAGGATTGGTGGAAGAGCGACCCTTCTTCACTTGATGGCGAAAAAATCCCCGCAAGGTGGAGAGCATCCTATTCACCGACTGCACTCCATATTTCTTCTCGGAAATGATATGGGTACTGTAATGCCTCGCATCCGATACAGTCACTTCATCCAGAGCAATGGATCGGCTCTCGAGAAAAGCGAGAAACACCTCCAAATCGTGTCGATAGGAACGGATGGTCAATTCGGAGAGTCTTCGGACCTCCTTGAGGTACTCGAGATAGGCATCGACGTCGGGGTATACACCCATATGGCGAGTATATCATAGCCAACGATTCACTTACAATCCAGGGATGTACGAACATGGTTCCTCGGAGGCACAGCGACAATCGCCTTGTGGACAACCGATTTTGGAGTGACCCGAGATATCCTGCAGGGAGTGGACCAATGGAGCTCCATCCTGTACAAGAGAGCTTCCACCCGTACCCACGGGACCAAGTGCCCCTCCACCGAACACCACCACATCGCGACCTTGGTCCAAAGCGAAATCGGCAACCATCATCGCTTCGGAATGCAGGGGACTTGCACCCACTACGGTGACAGGTGACCATCCCGCCGGAATTCTGGTCCATAGCGGTATATGCCACGACCTCCTGGGATGGATTGGAGGGAATTCGCCAACGACCGCACCACCGAGGTCTATGATCTTTTCAACCAATGGACCACGATCCGTCGAATCACACAGGGATTCTCCACCCGATACCACCACGGCACGACCTTTGCAGGCCACCACCGATTCCAACACACACCGTTGCAGATTGCAGGAGAGTCCCGAAACAACCGCAATGTCGGATGCCGCACACTCGCCCACCAACAAGAGTATTCCTGCACGGACCTCACGGGAGGGCATGCCGGAACCGACTATCGTGATCGTGGAACCACAACATGAAGGCGATCCATGGAACGCCATGAGATATGGAGGATCGTCGATCTCCTTGAGCAAGGGAGGATACCCTTCGTCTCCCAATCGAGTGATATGGTTGGACGGTTGTTCCAACCACTTCAGGCAGAAATCCTTCGATTTCATGAGTTTTGTACGTAGGTTTCCTTCCAAACCCATGTAACGGAAGACTTCTTCACCATCGTGGCACATGGATGCCAGATGGACTTTCTCCGAAGTGGAGAGGGTATGCAACAAAGCCAGTGCGATATGTTTCTCCATACTTCCATGACTGGGAAAATCCTAGGATCACTTCATATCAGGCTCGCCGTCGGGATGGAATGTGCGGTAGGCTTGCAACAGATCCTCAGTTTCGGTGTGGGTATAGATTTGGGTAGTCCTGATGTCGCTATGGCCGAGCAACTCCTGAACCGTTCGCAGGTCCGCACCTCCCCTGAGCAGATGTGAAGCGAACGAGTGTCTAAGGGTATGGACCTTGGCTTCCACTCCAGCCGTTTCGCAATACGCTTTGAAACGTTTCCAGACGAGTGCTCGCGTCAAGGGTCTCCCCCTTCTTCCCAGAAAGAGGGTCTGCTCCTGCAATCTGTTTGCACGCAAGACTGGTCGTGCTTCATCAAGATACCGGCCCAAGGCCTTCATCGCATACTCTCCGATCGGAACCAATCGTTCCTTGTTTCCCTTCCCCACCACACGCAGAATCCTTGGTTCCTGTCGAAAATCGGAGAGCCGCAAACCGCAAAGTTCCGAAATCCTGAGTCCACATGAGTAGATGAGTTCGAACATCGCCTTGTCGCGGATTCCAAGTGGATTGCCCACAGAGTCATCGATCGAAGCAAGAATCGAGTCTACGATATCATAGGATACACTGACCGGCAGCACCGTGGGAAGTTTGGGTGCATCGATCAATTGTGTGGGATCATCCTCACGTATGCCCGCCTCATTCAGATACCTGAAAAAGGACTTCAAGGAGCTGAGATTCCTACCTTGGGTTCGTTGATTGACATGATCCCTTTCCGACCGTTCGACGAGGAAAGCCACAAGTGTATCGACCGCAGCATCCTCAATGGCAACCTGCTTTGCACGAAGAAAGGCGAGATAGCGGGTGATTTCGGACACATACACATCCACAGTGGCTTGGGATACTCTTCTTTCGACCACAAGAAAATCGGTGTAATCATCCAAAAGAGCCTTATCCACAGGATTCATTATCCTTGGGAATCTCCATCCTCACCCCGTTGGTACCGCAATACGGCGGGGAAACTGTAGTCGTTCGATTGTTGGCGGTTGCCCAACTGTTGCTGGAGGTCTTGCCAACGGTTCACCGTGATCACCTCGTCCTCCGGTTCGCTGGGAGCCTGTCGCGCCGACAACGGCTGTTCCCTCTGTGGAGAAGGACCCTCGGCCTTGCGTCGCTTGTAGTCGATCACTTCGATCTGTTCGTCCAAACTATCCCCTGAACGTTCGAAACCGGTGGCAACCACAGTCACCTTGATCTTCTCTCCCAGTTCGGGATTGTAGGCTTGACCTGCGATGATCAATGCATCTTCGGCACAATTTTCGGTAATCAACTCGACCACGTCCTGGTATTCCTGAAGCGTCAATCCATCACCACCGGCAAGATTCACCAATACCGATTTCGCACCATCTATGCTGGCATTTTCCAACAAGGGATTGTTGATCGCCGCACGAGCGGCATCCACCGCACGTGTGGACCCTTCACCAACACCGATGCCCATCAGGGCATCCCCTCTTCCCTTCATCACCGTCTTCACATCGGCGAAGTCGATATTGATCTCACCCGGTTCGGTAATCAATTCGCTGATTCCCTGCACACCTTGGCGAAGGACATCGTCGGCCAGAAGAAAGGCCTTCTTGATGGGGGTATTGTTCTCCACCACCTTGAGAAGATATTGATTGGGAATGAGGATCAGGGTATCGACCTGCTTGCGCAACTTCTCTATACCGGCGAGGGCCAATTGCAATTTCTTCTTTCCCTCGAATGCAAATGGAGTGGTCACCACCGCAACGGTAAGAGAGCCGACCTCGCGTGAAACCTCGGCAACCACAGCTGCTCCTCCGGTACCAGTGCCACCGCCCATTCCTGCGGTGATGAACACCATATCGGTACCGTTCAACAGCTTCTTGATCTCCTCACGACTCTCTTGTGCGGCCTTCTCCCCCACATCGGGAACCCCTCCAGCCCCAAGACCACCGGTCAATTCGCGACCCAAAGGCATCCTGATCTGGGCATTGGATCGTTGGAGTGCCTGAATATCGGTATTCATGGCGACGAACGTCACTTTTTTCAGACCGCTGGCTATCATGCGGTTGATCGCATTGCCACCGGCCCCCCCTATACCGACGACTTTGATGTCGGTTGGCGGAGTCTGTTCGTTTTGCAGCAAATCCTCTAGCATATCGAAATCCATTGACAGTATCCTCCAGCGAGTATATCGCGAAATGATCAGAATATGGTACGGAAGAATCCCCGCACCTTTTTACCGAACGAGCCCGATCTCTTGGAATGCTCCACCTTGTTGCCGCCGGCCGAGTATTGATCCCTGATCCGTCTCGCCTCGGTCATCACCAAACCCAAGGTGGTGGTGTACCTTGGATTGATATAGGTGCGATCAAGTCCGGCAAGAGCTTCCGGGAACCCGATTCTTGAGGGTAGACGGAATATCTCGCTCGCAAGTTCCGTGGCGCCGGACAACAGTGCACCACCACCCACGAGAACCACGCCTCCTCCAAACGAACCACGTATCTGTTTCTTCTCCATCTCGACCTGCAGCAGCGAGAATATCTCGGCCATGCGTGGTTCGATGATTTTGCTCAATTCCCTCTTGGGCATCTTGATCGAGGGCAGGCCGCCGATCTGTGGAATAAGTACGGTCTCATCCTTTGCGACCGACGGGATATGGCAATTGCCGTATTCACATTTCACCTGCTCGGCGATCACCTTGGGCTTGTTGAGCAGATAGGCGATATCGCCGGTGACATGAGAACCTCCAAGATCGACTCCTCCGGTGAAGACGGGAGCACCGTTGGTGTACACGATCATATTGGTCGTACCACCACCGATATTGATGAGAATGGTTCCCATCTCCTTCTCCTCCACACTGAGCACAGCCTCCGCATCGGCCAACTGTTGGGCAACAAGACGCTGTACCTGGAATCCGGCCCTCTGGATACACTTGCGTTCGTTTTGGCATACCGAGGAGGAACCGGTCACTACCAGCACCCTACTTTCCAGACGATGACCGAGCATATCGATGGGATCCTTGATTCCGTCGCGGCCATCCACTCTGAAGTCCTGCACCAAGGTATGGAGTATCTCCCTGTCCAACGGCATCTCGAAGGCTCTCGCCACCTCAAGTGATCGGAAGATGTCTTCGCGTTTGATCTCCTGATCCTTGGCATTGATACCCACGACACCTTGGCTCGGGATTCCTTCGATATGATTTCCCCCGACTCCGATGATGATCTGCTGGATATCGGCACCGGCCTGCAATTCCGCCTCGGAAATCACCGATGCGATGGTTTTGATCGTCTGCTCGATATTCACGATCGCCCCACCACGCACACCTTCCGATGGCCTCTCACAGAGACTGTCCACCATGATGGTTCCGTCGGTACCTACCGTACCTATTACGGCGCGCACCCACGAGCTTCCGATATCGAGTCCCATCATGATCTTGTCCGTGCCCACCGTACCACCTCCGAATCAACGCCGAACGACCAGCGATTGAACATACAAATCATACCGCAACTGACCTATTAGGGCAATATTGCGAGTCCAATCCTGTTCATGCTCAAGTTTAATCAATCGTAAGGCATCGTGCAACCGGGATTCGGAAACCGGTTCCCTCACATTGAGGATACTGTTGTATGCCGGCAGATCAAGTTCCATGTGCCCGAAATCCTCTCCGGGACTTTCCACGTATGCGATACGGCCTATTACCCTGTAGCGTCCCTTCTCATCCATTCCCATCGTGGAAGCCAGGGCGATCGCCTTTTCCAAACCATGATCGATGCCATAGGAGAGCATGTGGGAACCGTAGGAGGCATTCACTTCCACTACAAGCGATTTCTGTCCGAATATGGCAAAATCGCCATCCTCCACCGCTACCAATCGCTTGCCATCGACCAGATACATGTTCCCCGAATCCCCGGTTCCATCGGTGATCGCGACGAATGCGGGAGGAACCGCCATTTCGAGATCCACCTTGATCGAGGAAAAGCCTCTCCTCTTCACCTCCACATCTCCGACAAGCGGCATTGCCGACAGGTCCCTTTCGAATCTGGCCAAAGCACGTGTCATCGAACTCGTACCAAGCAACGATTCGGACGCCTTCCTCACTCCGATGGGAATATCATCGAATCCTCCGGCAATGTTGAAGGCCACCGATTCGATATCGAATAAAGGAATGAAGCGGAGGGAGAACATTCCCAGCAGGAGAACGGGAATAATGACCATTGTCAGCAGAATGATCCGCACGCCCTTTCCACGTCGTTCGGTAGGATAGATGAGATCGAAATTCCTTCCATCGAATCGATCCGAGTGGGAACGGTGGGAGTCGTAGTCGAATCCATGTAGATAGGCATTATCCATCGGTGACGGTCTCCTTCATCTCCTCAACCATTAATCTGTAGAGTAATCCACACTCACAGAGCACCATGAAGAGATTCGTACCCCCTTGACTGAAGAACGGCAAAGGTATCCCCGTTGGAGGCAGGAGAGAGGTCACTACAGCCAAGTTCACCAAGGTTTGCCATACGATCATGAAGGTGATTCCGAACGAGACATACGATGCGAACCATTGTTGTCGTTTGGCATATCTGTTGGCGAGCGAGAACCCCGACAATGCGAACACAATGAAGAGAATGAACAACACCAACACCCCGAAAAAACCAAGTTCCTCAGCGAGGGAGGCGAAAATGAAGTCACTTTGCACTTCGGGAATCACCCCGAGTTTGTACCCGCCATTACCCAACCCCTTGCCGAATATTCCGCCGGAACCGATCGCTTTCAAGGAATTCTGTACCTGCCAGTTCAAGCCGGTGGGATCGATGGAAGGAAAAAGGAAACTCACCACACGCCTGATCCGGTAGGGTTCCAAAAACAGGAAAACCACCGCGGGAACGGCCACGGCGAAGGCGAAGATGCCCATGTGACGGAGCTTGACTCCACCGAGCAACAGCATGGAGAACGATACAAGTATGAAAAGCAAAGTGGTCGAATAATCACGTTGCAGGATGATCAACAAGGCCGAGATCAGGATGGTGACGATCGCAACCGCAAGCAGTGCGACTCGCGAACCTTCCCTTGCCTTCCATTTCGACATTACCACCGATAGGAACAACACCACCGAAACCTTCAGAAGTTCGGATGGTTGGAATGAAGGGAGCGGTCCGATTTGGAGCCATCGCTTGGCTCCAAGTCGCTCTACTCCGAACCGTGTGGTCAGGGTGATGATCATCAGAATCACCGAAAGGATCAGAAACCAAGGTACCACAAAACGAATCCACTTCATCGGTACGTACCTGATGAGTGTGAAACCAATGAAACCCAACAATGCGAACACCAATTGCCGCAGGAAATAATAGGAGGAGGGCAGCCCGTTTCCAATCGCCTCATCGTACGAAGCGGAATAGAGGGTCAGCAATCCGTACCCGACAAGCGCGATCACGACACAGAGGAACAGAAACGGACCGAGATCGGAAGGTCTCGTCTCGGCAGGAGTTTTGATGAGGTGGGGAGTATCCTGTAGTTCCCAATCGTCATACCCGTATGATCTCACCACACGTGCTCCTTTATCCATTGCATTTCACCGGTACTTCACCATGAACAGTATCGCAGCCACTACGGTGAGCATCACTGCGGTGATTTGGAACCGTAGTGTAATTCTCGCTTCCGCTATTCCCATCTTCTCGAAATGATGGTGCAGTGGAGCCATCCTGAAGATTTTCCTATCGAACAGTCTGATCGAAAGGATTTGGAGAAAGGAGGAAGCACATTCAACGATAAATACGCCGGAGGCGACCAAAACGGTCAATTCCACCTTCATGAGCAATGCCGAAATGGCAATGAGGGCCCCTATGGCATGGCTTCCGACATCACCCATGAACACTTGCGCCTTGGGGCCATTGTACCAGAGGAACGCCAACAAACCTCCCAACGACGCACACAACACCACCAACAAATCGAATCCACCGCGATAAATCGATTCCTGGATGAATTGGTTGTGCATGCCGCTGCCGAACAAGGCCGCAAGAATACCAAGCAACAAAAGCGGTCCGAACGACATCCCCGTGGCCAAACCATCCAATCCATCCGAAAGGTTGACCGCGTTGACGAACAACACCATATAGAACAGGAACGCGATTGGATACCATACACCGATGTCCCAAGACACATCGGGCTTCCAAGGGTGTCCCACCACAGTGGAAACCAAACCCGACCGCTCACTCAGCAACCACAGGATCAAGGCCGCCATCAATATCTGCATCCCCAATTTTCGCGATGAAGTCAGTCCGACCGATTCCTTCCTGGTCATCTTCACAATATCGTCGAACAAACCCACAGCAGCGAACGCCCACATGGATATCAGCGGAATATAGGTGTACGGGTGGTTCAAAGAACCGAATACCACGACCGAGATCGTGGTACCGATGAGAAAGAACACTCCACCTGATGTCGGCGTACCTACCTTCTTGAAGTGGCTTTCCGGACCGTCGGGATTGATTGGTTGGCTAAGTCCGCTCTTGCGCATTTTCCGGATATATAGATCACCGAGGACCATCGAAACGATCCAAGAAAGCACAAGTGCCGACAATGAAGCGAACACCAACCTCGTCTGCATCACTCCTCCTCACGCAATCGATGAAATGATGGGAACCAAACGTTCCATCGCCATCGCCCGCGATCCTTTCACCAACACAAGATCCCCCTTCCGAGCGTCTTCCAACATCCTGTTCCGCAATGATTCGTAGTCATCGGTAAAGAAAAGATTCTTATCAAACCCATGTGCTCTAAGTTCGTTCCATGCACTTTCCATCTCTTTTCCATAAAGATAGATGTCTTCAATACCGTTCGCTATGAGCCTGTGGGCGATTCTTCTATGCGCCGCATCGGAGGATTCCCCCAACTCCTTCATCGAACCAAGCACCGCCATCTTTCTTCCATTCCATGGAAGCGTACCCATGTAATCGAGAATGGTTTCAGTGGAATCGACACTCGAATTGTAGTAATCCTCAATCACTGTGATCGCTCCATCGACCACCCTGCTGCGGCCGGGCACCGAAATGAATCGATCCAAACCTTCGACGATATCCCCAGTACCCGCACCCATGGTCTGCGCGATCGAAATCGCCGCCAAGGCGTTCATCAGATTGTGTCTTCCCACAGCCCTGAGATGGATCGGTTTATGGTGGTACATGATGGTCCAACCCTGCAGTCCCATCGAATGGATCTCGCCCACTCCTTCCGTTGAGGCCATACCGAAGGGAATGGTATCCACATTTCTCAAACGACCGATATAGCGACTCCATCGCTCACTCTCGGCGAGGAACGCGGAACCGATCGTCGGATGGAACAATTTGCTCTTTTCCTTGGCGATCACCTGTACCGAGCCCATTTTCCCCACATGCGATATCCCAATGTTGGTGATCACCGCAGCTTCGGGTCTCCAGATATCGAGCATTCGATCCATCTCCCCCACATGGTCCACACCCATCTCGAATACTCCGTACTCGGTATGTTCATCAATTTCGAAAACGGAAATGGGCAAGCCTATCTCCGAGTTGAAATTCCCCGGAGTCTTCGCGGTCTTCCCCATTCTGGAGAGGATGGATGCCACCATTTCCTTGGTGGTGGTCTTGCCACAGCTACCTGTGATACCGACTTTCCTCACCGAAGGGTGTGCATCAACATGCGCCTTGGCCATCTTTTGCAACGCGACCAGGGTGTCTTCGACCACAATGAGCAGTTTTGACTCACCCAATTTCGCCTTGATCCTATGTGCATGTGAGGCAGCAACGAGCGCGCAAGCCGCTCCGTGTGCGAATGCATCGGCCACATACTCATGTCCATCCTGCATCGCGCCCGGGAGTGCCACAAAAAGGGAACCGGCTCCCGCTTTCCTGGAGTCGATGGTGATCGAGGAGATAGTACCGAGCGAACCGCTTCCCAATATGGTGCCGCCAGCCATTTCGGCCATTCGCCTTCCATCGATCATATGCATATCCTCACTCCTCCACCACAACGATCTTGGCTTCTTCGAACACAATCTTTTCGAGGCCCAATCCTTGCAGTACCGCTTGCCGCAGAGTGACCTCGGGCAATCCGGCTTCGGCCAGTCGGGCTTGAGTCAACCTGATATCCTCATCCACCAAGGCCGACCGAGTGACAATGCGACGTTCCCGAATTTGCAATTCGCGATTCCGCGCAGCTTGCGACACAGGGACAACCAATGCCAGGAACAGTATCACCAACATGGAGATACCGATAATCTTTTCCCGCACACCGATGCTTGTGGTTCTCACGATACCTTGATCACCTTCACTCATGGGGCACCTCCAACTTTTCCGCCACACGGAATTTCGCACTTCTTGAAGGAGGATTCGCACCACACTCCTGTTCGGTGGGCATCACAGGTTTTTTGGTGATGATCTTGATCGACGGTGTTCCTCCACAGGTGCACCTCGGTGCCTCGGGAGGACAGACACACCCGTCGGCCAATCGTTTGAACAACTGCTTCACAGGTCGATCCTCCAAGGAGTGGAAACTGATGACCCCCACCCTTCCCGATGGACGCAACAACTCCACCGCACGTTCGACAGCAGGGATTATCCGGTCCAACTCACCGTTCACCGCGATACGGAGGGCTTGGAAAGTCCTCGTGGCGGGATGAATGCGTCCATACCGGTAGGAGGAGGGAACCGAACGACGAATCAAATCCGCCAGTTCATCGGACCGGACAATCGCCTGTGTCTTTCTTGCATTGCAAATGGCAGCCGCTATGCGTCGAGAATACCGTTCTTCGCCATAGTGGTAGATGATATCGGCCAATTCCTTCTCACTGTAGGTATTCACCATTTCTGCGACAGACAGGTTGGAGGAGGAATCGAGACGCATGTCGAGCTCTTCACTCTTTCCGAAACTGAAGCCCCTTCCGGACTCCTCATAGTGGAAAACAGAAATTCCAAGATCGAATAGGACCAAGGCTGGAGCTTCCCCATCATAGGATGTGAGAAATTCGTCGAACCAAGCGTTCACCGCAGTGAAACGGTCTCCAAAACGTGCCAACCGATGGATCGCCTTCTCCATGATCCTCTTATCGCGATCGATGCCGATGATCCTCACGTCCGGATAGGTGGTGAGAAAGGCCTCGGAGTGTCCCCCTTCGCCAAGGGTACAATCGATCATCAGAGGATTGCCCAGTGTGGGTTTCAAATACTCGAGAGTCTCCTTGGCGAGAACCGATGTGTGGACATACTCCATATCAGTGTCCTCCATCCTGCAACAACAGGCTCAGACTCTGGCTGGCAGCCGAGAAGGACGGCTCGCTGGCATCGAGGAAGCCTTCGTAGGCCGCTACACTCCACAGCTCGAGATAGGTGCTGATGCCCAACAATACCGACTCTTCCTTGACCGCCAAACCTACGCCCTCGCGCAATTGCGGGGGAACCAACAATCTTCCCGACTTGTCTATTTCACACTCCATGGCAGGAGCGATGATCCTTCGTTGCAGCAAGCGAAGGTTGGCATCGAACATCGCTCCGGGACCATCCATGATTTTGGCGCGGATATTCTCGAAAAAGGGAGGAAGCATGAGCCAGAGACACGGTTCCACCGCACGTGTGATGACCAAGGTACTCTGGTCCCCCAGCGCCGTCCGGAGCTTCGAGGGAATGAGTATCCGCCCTTTTTCATCGATCGTGTTGCGATATTCACCAGTCAACATTTCCCACCAACCTCTTCTCAAGTGGTACAATCTGGGAATTTTTACCACTCTTTACCACAAACTATACCCTCTCTACCACCAGCCAACAACCATGGTGGATGCGGATTATCGGATGGTTTGTCTTGCATCACATGAATATACTAAACGGATGTAACGTATAAAGCGGATTGTTTTTGACATGTTTTGGTATTTCTGTCGAAATAAGTATGTTTTTCCACCAGTTGCCCAAGAAGCGGAAAGGGGGTACTGTATGCTCAGGAGACAACTATGTGCGACCCAACAACTACACAACGAACCTACTATGGCAGACGCTCTTCAAAAAGTGGCTACGATTGGATCGTTTGTATCGATGACGAAGGCTGCTTCGTCACCGATCCCATCGAGGATTGGGAGAAGGACAACGATTATGTCGATGAGGCCCGGTCGAATCCCACGCTGTATGAGCAGCTTGACACGAACAAGGCCGCCAAAATCCTTGCCTCTTGGGGAAGAACACTCCGTTGAAGCTTCTCAGCCGTTGTATCGGTTGCGAACGCTATTGAGATTGAACATGTTGTAATCGATGTCGGGGAACACAATATTCTGCTTCTCCGCCTTCACCAACCATTCGGTGTTCACCGCATTCTTGCACATGTTCTCATACACCACGTTGAAATTTCCCAAGTGGTTCCTCAACCGTTTCTCAGCATAGGCAGCCGATGTCCCGTTGTGGATGATGAACGGCCAATCCGAAGCCATCGCCAGCAATACTTCGCGGGCCGCTTGGTTCAAGAACCTCTTCTTGAGGGAATTCTGGTCGGGGAATCGGATCGCCAACTCTTCCATCCTTTCGATGGCCTTGTGAAGATGACGGTAGATCCATACATTGGCTCCATCGGTCCACACATCCGAATATCCTCCCTCACCCCAACTGGAGAGCGAGGGTTGCAGCACCTGGGCTTCGGGATACCGTTGCAGGTAATCGAGTTGGGTTTCGAACACCACATCACCCGACTCGGAGGCCCTTCTCAGTACGGTCTCCAACCAATCGATGCCCTCGAACCACCAATGGCCGAACAGTTCCGCATCGAATGCCAAGGTATGGAAAGGCTGTCGGTCGAGTTGGACGGAAAGGTCTTCTCCCTTCCTCTTTGCGGTATAGAGGAAGTTGTCGGCATGCTCGGATACCTTCACCTTCGCTTCAGCAGGAACATAATGGCGCTTGTCGTTGCCTTTACCTGTGATCGCATGGTATTTGAATCCCGTGAACACCCGAACTTCCGGTTCATGGATATAGGGACGAATGTATTCCATCGGCAGATCGTATCCGATATCACGATAGAACTCGCGATACGAAGAATCGGTGGGATACCCTTCCACGTTGGACCATACGAGATTGGTGAGATGGAAATCCCGTGCGAAACCAAACACTCCATTGGGACAGGAGACGGGAGCATAGTTGCCCCTGACGGGAGGTTCCTCGGCAAGTACCAAGGCTTGCGCCGAGAGTTGGAAGAACTCTATCTCCTCCCTTTGGAGGTACTCCTCCAAACCGGGGAAATAGCCGCATTCGGGAAGCCAAAACCCTTTTGGACGCTTCTTGAAGTGATTGATGTGGGATTGTACCGCCAATTCGATTTGTGCGCCGATCGCCGAAGGATATTCGCTGAACAGGGGAAGATACGCATGGGTCGCGGTTGTGGTGATCAATTCCACATGCCCCGAATCCTCAAGATCGCGAAAACCGGAGAGGATGTTGCATTGGTAGGTCTCGAAGTATTCCTCGAGATTCTTAGTGATCGCATCGAGATACATCTTGGCCAATTCAAGACAATCGGTATCCTCCGAGGCACATCTCGCCACCTCCTTCTCTCCCAGCTCCTGGTGCAGTCGCAGGTAATCGGTGAACCGACCCTGCAGGATGGGGTCGCTGAGCATGGTGCACAAGGTTGGTGAAAGGGAAATGGTGATCTTGAATTTCACCCCATCGTCACGCAGCTTCTTGAGCATCCTCAGCAGAGGGAGGTAGGTCTCTCCGATCGCTTCGAACAACCAATCCTCCTCCAGGAAACGGGAGTATTCGGGATGACGGATATACGGCATATGGGCGTTGAGGACCAGTCCAATCGAATTGCGAGCCATATCAACCTCCCATGCTTTGATCGAGTCGTTCGACAATCTCGTTGAGCAAGGGATTTTCGACCATCACCCCACCCTTGGTCACCAAGGCGGAGAAGAACAGGTTGAAATTCCTCTCATCCCCACCGAGTTGCTCCACATGATCCAAATACCAGCTCTTTGGTGTGGCAACGGTATCGGATTGACACAGCTGTCCCGTCCCTTCCTTCATATCGCGGTAATGCAGTGATACGCTGTATACCCTACCACGTTCGGGCAGATTGATGTTCCAACAGCCATCTCCCTTGCCTATCTCAATGTCGTAACTCTCCTCGACCAGTTTTTGGTCGGAAGTCCCATGCATGGTGACACGAAGGAAGAATTCGAATGAGTCGCAGGCCTGTTCAAGTTTCAACAAATCCTGAGGACATACACTCCAATAGGCATGTGCCCAGTAGGGATTCTTCAACAAAAGGTGGATTCTGGTCTCGGTGTACGATTCGGGCAATTGCTCGACTCCGGGAAGCATGCCCATGGACTGCTTGTCGAGGTGTTCCACCAAAGAATTCATGAAACGCTGCTGGGTAGATGGTGAATAGGATATTCCCTCTCCAGACAGACCGCTCTCCAACTCCTCGTACAGCTCCTGCAACGATTCAAGAAGGTCTTCCCGGTCCATCACCTCAGCATCCTCAACTCCTTGCTTTCGTGCGATATACCGCAACTCTCCAAGAGACAAGGCTTCAATGTTCGGTGTGATCATGAAAATCGCTCCCCGGTATGGTGAAATGCAACTTGTACCAACACAAGCGGTTCAATCGTAGAGAAATTGAAACAATTAGTCAACCTGAGCAAATAGGGGACCTCTGCTATTACATGGAAAGGCTCTTCCATGCTAGTATCAACGCCATGGAAACACCTATTGCACACAAAACCACCTTGATTCTCCACGGGCACTTTTATCAGCCCCCACGAGAGAATCCTCTGGTGGATATCATACCACAACAACCCTCGGCCAAGCCCCATGCCGACTGGAACGAAAGGATCTACGACGATTGTTATCGAGCGAATGCCTTCAGTAGATATCTTGATGGATACGGCCATATTCGAGCCATTGTGAACAACTACGAGTACATCTCGTTCAATTTCGGTCCTACCTTGCTCAATTGGCTGGAACAGTACCATAAGGCCACCTACCGGAAGATCATCGATGCCGACAAAAAGAGTCTGGAACGCCTGGGACATGGAAATGCGATCGCACAAGCATACAACCATACCATCCTCCCTCTTGCCAATCGGGATGATGCCGAAACACAGATCATCTGGGGAATACAGGATTTCATCCATCGTTTCGACAGAAGCCCGGAAGGAATCTGGTTGCCGGAGACTGCGGTGAACAAAATGGTGGTCGACCTGCTGCATGATGCCGGAATCACCTTCGTAATCCTCTCACCCTGGCAGTGTGCCAAGGTGGAGACGGAAAACGGCTCCCATATCGATGTGGATGGAAACACCGTACCGTACGATACGCCCTTCCTCATCGAAGGGGAAAGCGGGAACACCATATCAGCCTTTTTCTACCATCCCCAACTCGCCTCATCCATCAGTTTCGGACACATGCTCAGGGATGCCGATTCGATGTACGGTGCGTTGGAACATATCGTGCAAAATGATCGTCCCCGATTGTTGCATACCGCCACAGATGGAGAGATCTACGGTCACCATGAACCCTTTGGCGATATGGCGCTGGCGGCTCTGATCAGGAAGGTCCATGAAAAGGATAGGTTCGAGTTCTCCAATTATGCCACCTATCTGGAAACTCATCCCGCCACCCGTGGTGCGATCCTGCATGACGGCGAGGAGAAGAAGGGCACCAGTTGGAGTTGCGCACACGGTGTCTCCCGTTGGTATAAGGATTGTGGTTGCCATACCGGAGGGGAAGATTCATGGAACCAGAGGTGGAGAACTCCGTTGAGAGACGCGTTCGCTACCCTCGGTTCCGCGGTCGATGAAATATTTGCGGTAAAAATCGGAGAACTGTTCGATCAAAAGGTCGATCCTAAGGATCTGTTGCACGATTATTCGAGTGTGCTTTCCAAACAGGAGGATATCACTTCGTTCATCGAAAGATGGGAACACAAAACCGATATGATCATCGCCGACCACCGCATGCTTGCGGAACTGCTGGAAGGACAGAAGTACAAACACTACACATTCACCTCCTGCGGTTGGTTCTTCAGCGACCTGTCGGGAATAGAACCGCGCCAGAACATCCATTACGCGGTTCGAGCGATGGAATTGTACCAAAGGTTCACCGACAAAAATCTGCAGCAGGAGGTACTCCCGCTGTTGGCGGAAGCCAAGAGCAACAAGAGACATGTCGGCTCGGGAAGAAGCATCGCAAAGAGCTATATGACAGGTGTCGGTGGCGAAGCGGAGGCGGGAGCCTACTTCCTGATGAACAAGAACTTCGCACGAGCGGAAGACCAGAAGACAAGGTATGGCAAATACCGTCTCACCGCCTACAAGGCCATGGAGGACGGATCGTATCTATTCGAAGTGCTCGACACATCCACCCTGCGACAGGATACCCTCCGCATGGAAGTCGGGACGGAACCAGAAAATGGGTACTTGGTGGAGATGGAAATCACCGACGACTCCACGGGCGACAAGCGCACACACACCTTCTCCTCGGCCCACATCCCCGTCAAGATGCTCGATGAGGTCTATACCTGGATAGACCGTTCGTTGAGCCGAATCACCGACGACCAATTGGAACATATCGCACACGACATCCGCCATTATTCCCTATTGATCAAGAATGGACGGACCGCACCATCCGAAACCCTCTACATCGAGAACATGGGGACCTGTCTCAGGGCGCTCAGATCGATTTTCACCACACCCGACACATTGCCTTGGGAACATAAGCGCGAGAGCATCTCCCATCTGTTGGGATTCATCAAACGCAAAGGCCGACAAAAGGAGTATGAGATCGTACAGACGATCTTCTCCAATGAGCTGGTCAGGGTGTCCACACTGGTGGCGGAACACGGCTTCACCTACGAAAGGGCATCATACCTGCTGGAAGTGTTGAATGTGGCGCGGGAACAGGGTATACAACCGACGGTCACCCATGCTCAGGAGTCCTTGTATCCCTACATCAAAGGTGCACAGAGGCTACAATTCTCCACCCCCCTTTCAGGTAGGCTTCTCGATGAATTGCATGTGGCGCTGAACTTTTCAGCCGATTGAGTGCGGTTCCAGGCCGGAAATGCCGATACCCGTCATTCTCCCATCAGCGAACGGGCATGGTCGAGGGCCTTCTTGTCCTCACCATGTCCACTGAGCATTCTGGCGATTTCACGAATACGATCCTCTCCCCCAACCCGACGAATGTGGGTATATGTCCTGCCGTCCAAGGTATCCTTGTGCACCACGAGATGATTGTTGGCCTTCGAGGCGATGGATGCGAGGTGGGTGATCGCTATCACCTGACGTGCACCGGCCAGCTTGGCCATTTGTTCTCCCACAGCGATCGCCACTGCTCCCCCGATACCTGCGTCGACTTCATCGAACACCAAGGTTTCCACATCATCGGCCTCCGCAAGTACCGTCTTCACCGCCAGCATCACCCGCGAGAGTTCTCCTCCTGATGCGATCTCCTTGAGGCTCCTCATCGGTTCCCCCAGGTTCGCCGAAAAGAGGAAATCGATTTGATCGGCACCATGCACGCTACGTTCCCGTTCGCTCACCTCTATTGCGAACACCACATGCGGCATCCCCAAGTGTGCAAGCCTGCTCGAGATCTGCTTTTGCAATGTTTGGGCGACTTCGATGCGTTTACGACGCAAAGCCATGGCGGCATTTTGCACCTTCATGTCCTGTTGCTCGATCTTCTTGGCAAGCTCGGAAAGATATTCGTCCCCCTCTTCGCCTTCCGCCAATCGTCTGGCCGCATCGGAGGCAAAGGCGATCACTTCATCCAAAGAGGGTCCATATTTCTTTTTCAACCGCTGCAGTTGGGCAAGACGGGATTGCAATCCATCGAGTCTCTCCTGGCTGAAGCTCATGTTCGAAAGCCGATCACGGATCGTTTCCGCTATATCGCGCGCTTCGAGCAACACCCCTTCCAAACGTGAGGAGAGTTCCACCAACGATCCATCGGCCTTGCTCGCCCTCCGCATCGCTTGGACTGCGGTGGAAAGGGATGAATACGCTCCTTCGCCAAGATTACCGTGGACGATCTCAAGATTTTCATGGATGGTTTCGAACTGGCTCAATATGCGGATCTCCTCCTCCAATCGCACATCCTCATCGGCTTCCACCTTTGCCTTTTCAAACTCCTCCACCACGAATCTGAGGTAATCGACTTCCCTCGAAGCCTGTGCCATGACCTGCTCACGTGTCCGGTATTCCTGGCACATCTGCTCAAGCGATCGATAGAATTCACCATACTCGACCAATGCAGGTTCCAAACCTGCGTAATTGTCCAATACCCTTCTCTGTCGATCGCTGCTCAACAACGATTGGTGCTCGTGCTGGCCATGCATATCGAACAACACATCACTGATCGTGGCAAGGTCGGAACGAGTGACCGGAATCGATTGGATATGGATGGTTCCACGTCCGTTCCGTTTCACCACACGTCTTATGAGCAGTGTACCATCCTCGGGAAAGATCCCCTTCTCCTCCAGCATCGCGAGGAGGGGATTGTGTTCTTCCATGGCGACCACCGCATGGATACCGGCTTCATCGGCTCCTGTGCGGACCAATGAAGAATCGGCCTTGTCACCCATCAACAAGCCGAGAGCTCCAAGGATGATCGATTTACCGGCTCCAGTTTCACCGGTAAGCACATTGAACCCTTCTTCGAAATCGATGTGGATATCCTCGATCAGGGCCAGATTCATGATATCGATGGATTCAAGCATGCATTCCTCCCGACCAGTTCAACTTGTCGCGAATGACCTCATAATAGTTTCTCATGGGAGAAGCCACCAACAGGGCTTTCGAGCGGGCCTTTTCCACCGACACGCGATCACCTTCGGACAATGGAAAGAAAATCTGGCCATCGACCGTAAGCGAGATCGTAGTCTTCTGACCTTCACGAACGACAATCTCGACCACATCCTCTCCCGCGATGACAAGCGGTCTGTTGGAGAGTGTGAAGGGACACACGGGATTGATGATGAGGGCATCGAGATCGACATCGAGTATGGGACCACCGGCAGCGAGGCTGTAACCGGTCGACCCGGTCGGAGTGGAGACGATGATGCCGTCACTACGAATTCTTCCGGCATTGGTCCCGTTGATGAGCAGATCGAGCGAGACCATCTTTGAGATGCCGGATGCGGCGATGGTCATCTCATTCAAACCATGGGCCTGGAACACCTTTTGTCCTTCCCTTGCAACGGAAACACGTACCATCAGGCGTCTGGAGACTCCTGCCGTACCCGCCCTATAGAGTTCGAAGGCTTCTCGCCATTCGTCCTTGCACACTTCGGTGATGAATCCGAAGGTACCCAGATTTACCGCCAACATGGGAATTCCGTATGGATGGAGCAACCGTGCGCAGGAGAGCACCGTACCATCACCTCCCAGGCAGATCGCCAGATCGGTCTCCGGATGCACCGTGATCTCCTCATCGGCATCGATGGTGAAGATGGCTTCGCTGGGGATGCCCTCGCCATCGAGGTATTCCCGAATATCCTGGACGAATACTTCCGCATCGTCCTTGTTCCTATTCGCCAGGATGACCACATTCCGGATATTCCTGGTTTGTGAGTGAATCATTGGATCCTCCTATGGCAAGTGAGAAATGACCTTCTCGATCTGCAGTATCTGCTGGATACCCAGGAATGGGTACAGTGGAAACCGTACTCCCCTGGTCACACAGGGGATCGCATTGGGAAACAGATCGAACCTGTCGATGGCATCCCCAATGAGGGTATCGTCGAAAGCCAAGGCCGTATCGACCTCATAGCGGAGAGCGAATTGAATCGCCTGGGAAGGCTTGGAATCGAGAACAACCACAAACCCGTGACCATTCGTATCGAAATCGAGATCACGAATACCGAACATGCTGTGACGACTTTTCATGAGGGCGTAGCGGTACTTGTCGAATATAGCCCTCCTCTTCTGGAGATTCTTTTCAAGTTGCTGAAGCTGCACCACTCCCAGTGCGGCATTCATGCTGGGCAGTGCGATGACTGAATGCAAGGGATCGATATAGGATGCAAGTAACGAGCCAATCCCATCATCGTTGGTCATCACTGCGGCCCCACCTGCGGTGGACACGACACAGGATTCCTCGAATGCACATACCACGATATCACCGACATCTCCAGCCTTCATTCCACCATAGGAACTGCCGAAACTCTCCGTGATATCTTCTATTATGGGAATACCCAACGAATCCCACCCGCGATCGGGGGGAATGTTGCCATAGTGATCGCATATGATGAGGGCCGTCAATTCTTGTCCAACCAACGCGTCGAACGACACGGTCCCCGTGTCCACTTCAATATCGTACAATTGGATGTGTGCACCAAGGGAAGCGAGGACATCCCGATAGAAACGGGGTGAAAGCACATCTGTTCCCACCACCGAACCCTCGCCTACCCCTATCGCCATGAGTGCGAAGCGAAGGGCGTGGAACCTGTCGCGCAACGCATGTACATATGGGTACTTCCCCATCGTCTGGGTCAACAACGACACGAAGGTACTCGTCAGTGCTCCCGGACCGATCTTTTCATCGGCCATCGTTTGCAGAACGGCATCCATGTCCTTGCGTCGCAACGTGGGTTTTTCCAATTGGATGATCATGATGTTAGGATAAGAAAGTTACGGCAGTTGCGCAAGTGAATATGGTAAGATTATCAAGACAAAAAAAGGCCCGGCAGCTACCTACTCTCCCGCGACGAACGCAGTACCATCGGCG
>CAYZJV010000010.1:0-61694 GCA_964478945.1 uncultured Spirochaetaceae bacterium
GCCTCCACCGTATAGGAGATGGTGAGATCGTTGCGGGTCGGCTCAAGTTTGCGCAATGATACTCCAGCCTGGTGCAACATCTTCTTGGAAGCGATCACGCTGTCGGTGCCATCATACTTGTCCGATAGGTACACGATCTCCTTGATACCCGATTGGATGATCGCTTTCGCACACTCGTTGCATGGAAACAATGCAACATAGATGCTGCATCCTTTCAAATCCCTTGAGATGCTGTTCAAGATGGCATTGAGTTCCGCGTGGCATACATAAGGATACTTGGTCTCCAAGAAGGTCCCTTCCCGTTCCCAAGGCAATACATCGTCATCACATCCGGAAGGAAACCCGTTGTAACCGACTCCCACGATCTTTTTGTCGGGATTGACGATGCATGCCCCCACTTGGGTATTCGGATCCTTGCTCCGTTGTGCGGAGAGGAGGGCGATGCCCATGAAATACTCGTCCCAGCTGATGTAATCGGGTCTTTTCATCTTGAAGGTGTCTCCTTGGTATTTGTTTCGAAAAACGCGAGCAATTCATCGGTCAATTGTGCTTGGACCGAAGGATACATGAGCAACACATGTTGGTTGTGGTCGGAATCCATGGTCACCGTTCGTGCTACGAAAGGGTTCGAGCGTACCGCTGATTGAATCACTCCCAGATTCTGGAAGGCAATGGTCTTGTCACCGAGCGCATGCATGGCGATCAAGGGAACGGTGATCTTATCCAAATCTCGTCGTATTCCCTTCAATGCATGCATGAAACTTACTCCTCCCCTCACAAAGGCTCCACCATATCCCATCCAAAGTTCCTCACCGTCATTCTGCTTGTCTCCTCCACGATGGATCTTCGGTCCGATGGCTGGAGTGAACAGTCCCACCAGTCGCATGAGATAATAGCCCCATTTCTGGATTACACCCAAAGAGATGTCGTTGAGGAACACCGGGGCTGCCACGGTAGCCATCGCGTCGGGTGCGTTTTCCGTGTCGCTGAAGCGTTCGCCGATACGCAAAGTCATTGCCCCTCCCATCGATGTACCCACTACGAAGAGATGGTCGTATGCGGTACGTAGATCAAGATAGTAGGTCTCAAGGTACTCATACCATTGGGTGAAGGACGTTCGGTAGAGGTCCTTCGGACTGGTTCCGAAGCCCGGGAGCAGGGGAACATAGACATCGTAGCCTTGCTCGAAGGCTCGATGGGCGGCATACTCGAAACTGTAGGGTGTGCTGGGATACCCATGCACCATGACGATCGCTTTCTTCGCAGGAGGATCATGTTCAAGAATGATCGGAAGACACTTCGGATCGAACACTTGATCGACATTCGGTGAGATGGGTTCGGTATATACGTCACGGTACCCCCAAAGGAGCGCGCTCCAGCAGAAGACCAGGACCAACAGTGCCACGACAATACTGAATACCATGGAATCAGCATAGACGATAATCGGCTACCGGGCAAGGAGACGTAACGAAAAACGGCTCCCCCAAAGGAGAGCCGTTCATACGATCACGTGAATGGATTACATGAATACTGCCAAAGCAGGTCGCAACCCTTCCACAAGCGGTTCCATGTAGGGGACGATCGCGAGCAATACACCGGCGGCGACTGCCGAACCGAGTACTCCGGCGACATTCGGTCCCATGGCGTGCATGAGAAGGAAGTTCTGGGGATTGTACTCCTGTCCGACCTTGCTCGATACGCGGGCAGCCATCGGTACGGCCGATACCCCGGCCGATCCGATCAAAGGATTCACCGGGTGTTTGCTGTCCAGCTTGTTCATCAGTTTTGCGATCAAGACTCCGGTTCCGGTACCGAACGCGAATGCGACCATACCGAGCACCAGGATACCCAAGGTGTTGAGGTTGAGGAAGTGGGCCGCCTCCATCTTCGATCCGACCGAAAGGCCGAGGAAAATGGTGACGGTATTCATCAACGCATTCTGCATGGTGTCGCTCAAACGGTTGGTGACCCCACACTCTTTCGCCAGATTACCGAACATCAGTGCTCCGACAAGAGGTGTGGCCGATGGAAGCAGGATCGCACAGACGGTCAATACGGAGATCGGGAAGAGAATCTTTTCGATCTTCGAGACGGGGCGAAGCTGTTCCATCTTGATGAGTCTCTCATGCTTGGTGGTGAGCAGTCTCATGATGGGAGGCTGGATGATGGGCACCAGCGCCATGTAGGAGTATGCCGCCACTGCAATCGATCCCAACAGATCGGGAGCCAGTCGACTGGTCACATAGATCGCTGTCGGGCCATCGGCACCACCGATGATACCGATGGAAGCGGCAGCATGGAGGTCGAAGTTGATCCCCGGGATGAACGAAAGCAACAATGCTCCGAGCAGAGCCAAGAAGATACCGACCTGGGCCGCGGCACCCAAAAGCAGCGTCTTGGGATTGGCGATGAGGGGACCGAAGTCGGTCATCGCGCCCACACCCATGAAGATGAGGATGGGGAATAGACCTGTCTCGATACCCATATCATAGAGGAGTTTGATGAATCCGGTACCTCCAGAGGTACTGGTCGGATCCACACCTGCGATATAGGCGAACGGAATGTTCGCCAGAATACAACCAAAGCCGATGGTTACGAGCAACAGAGGCTCGAATCCCTTCGCGATGGCCAGGTACAACAGCACGAACCCCACGAGGATCATGACAAGGTTGCCCCAGCCTCCGGCGGCAAGGAATCCCACCAATCCGGTTGTTTGCCACAATTGTGAAAATGCTTGTCCAATCATGTCGAAACTCCCTTACCCGATCACTGCGAGTACATCGTCCGCCTTCAACTGGTCGCCTTGCTTGACCAGAATCTTCTTGACGGTACCCGAGACGGGAGCGAATATCTCATTCTCCATCTTCATGGCCTCCATCACCAGGAGGAGCCCATTCTGTTCCACCGATTCTCCTTCCTTGACATCGATGCGCAAGACGAGTCCGGGCATCGGGGCCTTCACTTCGGTCGTGCCACCTGCGGCAGGTTGGGCGGGAGCGGTGGTATGGGCAACAGGGGCCGCTGCCTTGGCAGGAGCCGCTTCACTTCCAATCACCAGCAACACCTCGTCGGCGTTGAGTTGATCACCTTGCTTGACCTTGATCTCCTTGACCACTCCGGCGACGGGAGCGAAGATCTCGTTCTCCATCTTCATCGCCTCCATGACCATGAGGACATCGTTCTCCTGCACCTTGTCGCCGACCTTCACATTGGAACGGAGGATGAGTCCCGGCATCGGAGCCTTCACGGGAACATCCTGGATGGCGGCCGTCGCTGGGGCCTGCGCGGTTGGAGCCGAGATTCCTTCGGTCACATTGATGGGGTAGGCAACACCGTTCACCACAGCCTGATCTCCCTTGAGTTCGACCGCATAGGTGTTGTTGGCTACCTTCACTGTATAGGCGTTGCCACCGCCCTTCGCTGGTGCGTCAGCGGGTTCGGCCTTCTTTTCGGCGCTCTTGAGGCGCACACCGTTGGGCTTTGCATTTCCGGTGAGGTAGAGGATACCCTTTTCCTTGCAGGAAGCAGCAATGAAGATGTTCTCTTCGGTGAGCTCAAGATTCTCAGCCTTCAACATGGCGATGGCGGCATCACGACCCTTCTTCGGATCCCTATCGTTGATGTCGACAGGATTCTCGGTGGTGGGTTCAAGCTTGAGCTGGTCGGCGGAAATCTTCACCACCTCTGCATCCGGTTCCACAGGAGTCTTGCCGAAATAGCCGAGTACCATCTTTCCATACCCTTCGGCGATCTTCTTCCAGGGTCCGAACATCACATTGTTGAACGCCTGCTGGAAGTAGAACTGGGACACCGGGGTTACGCTCGTGGCGTAGCCGCCCTTGGCAACCACGTCGGCCATGGCATGGGTGATTTCGGCGAAACGATCCATCAGACCGTTGTCACGCAACATCTGGGTATTGGCAGTGAGCGCTCCACCCGGAAGCGGGCTGAACGGAATGATCGGATTGACCTGGGTAGCCTCGGGTGGCAAGAAGTAATCGCTCATGCAATCCTGGAACACCCTTTCGGCCTCCATCACCTTGTCGATATCGATATCGAGGGTGAAATCGGTGCCACGAAGCGCGTGCCACATCGTGATCACGTCGGGCTGGCATGTTCCACCGGAAACAGGCACCAGGGAAAGGTCGACCTGATCGGCTCCCGCCTCGAGTGCGCTGACATATTGATGGATACATACACCGGCGGTGTCGTGGGAGTGGAACACGATGTTCATGTCCTTCCCAAGAAGTTTCCTTGCCCTCTTGATCGTCTCGTGAACGATTTTCGGGGTACTGGTTCCGGAGGCGTCCTTGAAGCAGACCGAATCGTACGGGATTCCCGCATCGAGGATGTTCCTGAGGGTCTTCTCGTAGAACTCCGGATCATGTGCACCTGTTGCTCCCGGAGGAAGGGCCATCATCGTCACACACACCTCGTGGCGTGCACCGGCTTCATGGATCGCGCGACCACTGTCGATGAGATTGTTCACATCATTGAGGGCATCGAAGTTTCTGATCGTGGAGATACCGTGTTTCTTGAAGAGATCGGCGTGCATCTTGATGATGTCGCGGGGTTGGGAGTCGAGTCCGACCACGTTGATCCCTCTGGAGAGGGTCTGTAGATCGGCATTCGGACCAGCGACCTTCCTGAAGTCGTCCATCATCTTGAACGCGTCTTCATTGGTGTAGAAGTAGAGCGACTGGAATCGTGCTCCACCGCCTGCCTCGAAATGGTTGATTCCGGCGTTGCAGGCGGCTTCAACCGCCGGCAGGAAATCTTTGGTGAATACTCTGGCTCCGTAGACAGATTGGAAACCGTCTCGGAAAGCCGTACACATGAAATTTACCTTTTTCATAGGGACTCCTTGGATGTGTTTCTAGCGCTTCGACTGCGCGACTGCTGCGGCTATTGCCGCGGCGATCTCTGCTCCCGCAGTGTCGGCGACGGGGGAACCAGAGGTGACGACTGGACGTTTCGTGACTGTTGTGACCTTCTCAGGAAGATACTTCCTCACGAAAGCAGAGAGACCTTTGGTGGTGAATACCAATAGGGTCAGGAAAAGGAAGACGACTCCCATTCCGATGACCAACAGTATCAGACCATTGTTCACTTGCTCGAGAAGAAGCTCTTTCGGCAATTGGTGTAGCATGTGCTGTGCTCCTTGAATTATATTGTCCACACCGGTTACGACCGGGGTAAATGAATTCAATCTACTATAGCTGGAATACGTATGTCTTTCAAGGCATAAGTTTTACAATCGGTTCCAAATTCGGAGTCTTTCAAGACGTTTCATCCACGATTGAATATTCCGTTCCACCTTGATTTTTCCCTTTGCCCACACTAGAGTTTTGGCAGGATTGGAGGAACTTGATGGCTTCGATCGATTTTGGGAAACGGGTTGCACAGCGCTTGGCGATACAGGTCCACATGGACAAGATAGGACGGAAAATCCTCGTCATGAGCGGCAAAGGTGGCGTGGGGAAGACCACAGTGGCCGTAGGTCTCGCGAAATCTTTGGCGCAGAAGGGCTTCAAGGTCGGTATCCTCGATACGGATCTGCATGGACCGAATGTGGCAAGAATGCTTGACGTCGATCTCGCCGGCAAATTCCACGCGAACGAGAATGGAATGCTCGAACCTGTGGAGGTGATGCCCGGCCTGTCGATCGCTGGAGTGGATTCGGCGATGGAGGATGCGCAGGATGCGGTGATCTGGCGAGGCCCGATGAAGACCATGGTGATCAACGATCTTTTGTCCAGGGTCGATTGGGGGTATCTTGATTTCCTCTTTATAGATTCTCCACCCGGTTCGGGTGATGAGCAACTTACCGTTTGCAAGAGCATTCCCGAGCTTACCGGTGCGATCGTGGTGACCACCGCGCAAGAAGTCTCCATTCTCGATGCGGTGAGGAGCGTGGCGTTCTGTCGGAAGATGAAGATCGCAATCCTGGGCTTGATCGAGAACATGGGTCCTTTGTCCTGCCCCCACTGTGGGACTACATTGGAGGTGTTTGGCTCGCAGCATGGCATCGAACTATCCAGAAAAATCGATGTTCCATTCCTCGGTACCATACCACTGGCTGTCCATCAATCGGACGGGAAGGGAAACCCGGAGCAGATACTGCGGTCGCTCGATCATATTGCGGATTCCTTGAAGGTGTTCACTGTGAGTCACAATGTTACGAAAAAGGAGAATGGAAATGGATGACAAGACGAGATTGACATGGAGGACCGTAGCTCGGAAGAGTGTGTTCGAAGGTCCCATATTCGATGTACTGAGTGTACAGCGCGCCTCAACCGATGGTCGGGTGGGCACTTTCATAGAAATCGATGCTCCGAAGTGGGCGACGATCATCCCATGGTTCAGGGATTCCAAGGGTGTTCCCCATTTCGTGATGGTTCGCCAATATCGCCATGGAAGCGATTCGGTCACCATCGAATTTCCTGCGGGAACGGTGGATGAAGACGAGGATCCGAAGATCGCGGCATTGCGGGAGCTGAGGGAGGAAACGGGATATGAACCGCTGGGAGAAGTGTTCGAAATCGGATGTGTATCTCCCAATCCCGCGTTCATGAACAATCGGGTGTGGTTTTTCTTCGCCGAAGGATTGAGGAAAGTGGGTGAACAGGAACTTGATGTGAACGAACAACTCGACATTCTCACCATCCCGGTGCGGACCGTACTCGATTCCATGGGAACCGGGCTCTATGACAACGGAATCATGATGATTGCACAAGCATACTTCGAGCGACTTGCCAAGAAACGGCCCGATCTGCTTGTGTGAAAGGAGGAATAGGTGAAGAAGCTACATGTCTTGTTGTTGGCGGTGTTGCTTATGGTACTCGTGGTGGGTTGCGAAACCACCTCGCTGGTTGAAAGGAGTAGGACCATCTCGGTTCAGGGGGTGGGAAAAGTGACCGTGTCGCCCGATATCGCATCATTTTCCATCACTGTCTCCGAATTGGCCGAAACGACACGGGAAGCCCAGTTGGAGACCAACGGGAAAGTGGGCCTGTTGTTGGATATGATCAGGGCTGCCGGAGTGGAAGACAAGGATTTGGCGACCACCGCACTCGAATTCTTTCCCGAATATCGTTGGAAGGAAGATGAACAGGTCCTTCTTGGACAACGGGTGAGGCAAACGGTCAATGTGACCGTGCGTGGAATTGGAGACGATGCGACCATTCTTCCCATGTTGATCGATGAATTGGGAACCGTGTCGAATATCTCTATGAGCTCAATCAGATTCAGCAAGGAAGATACTACCACCGAATATGCCGAAAGTCGTCGTCTGGCGATGCAGAAAGCGATCCAGAAGGCCTCCGAATATGCCGAGGCGGCAGGAATGCGTCTTGGAGAGCCTCTCACGATTTCCGATTATTCGGCCTCCGATTACCAAGGTGCAAGCAGAAACACCATGGTGAAATCGGCCTCCTTCATGATGGAGAGCATGCCCACAGCGGACGTTCCCACCGGAGAGCTCGATATCAGCAGCAGCGTCTCGGTGGTGTTCGAATTGTTATAAATGGTGTCAGGGAAGTGCACAAGGGTCGGCATCAAGCAGCCGACCCTCCATTTCCCCTGTGATGGTCATGGTGGTGTGTGGAATATCCGCCTCCACCGTATGTTCTCCGGTCTCCGTGAATCCCAGTGCGCCATAAAAGGATGCCGCGTGTTGTTGGGCATGGATGTAGATCACACTGTCATGATCCTGCATCCTTGCTGCCCGTATACCTTCCCTGATGAGCAACTTGCCCAAATGGTGACCACGGTACTCCTTCATGACGGCGATTCGCTCCAGTTTCATCCCGTCGTCGGTCTTTCTGAAACGAAGCGTTCCCACCGGTTCTCCATTGGTCCAAAGCAGGACGTGTCCGCTTTCATTGTCTTTTCCATCCTGCTCGATCGCTATGGGAACCCGTTGTTCCATCACAAACACTCGCTCTCTGATTGTGATGCAATCCAGCAAATATTGCAATTGATGCGGCTCACGTTGCCCCTCGGGAGGAATGATCACCACATGGCAGTCGGTTGTTCGCATGGCTCCACTATAGCGGCGTGGGATTGGTGAGGCAATAGCGGCATCACTCCTTGAGCGCCCTGATGTGGTAGATCCTGGATCCGAAATCACCAAGGACACGGGTTTCCTTATCATAGCCGGTTCCCCCGAACTGTTGGTTGAGTACGATTCCATGGTAGGCCAACATATCGCCGTTGACGATGTAATATTCCAGCTCATTCTCCAGATGTACCGTCTCGTCAACGATCCGTTGCAGGGTACCGTCGTTGCGAATCCTAATGGGACTTACCATATTCACCAGTGAACCGAACGCCTTCAGATCGACCCGTTCCCTCCTCGGAGTGACCGCATAGCTCAAATCCGGATCGGCTATCGGTATTCTGAGGATATCGGCGGGGGGATTGGCGGTATTGAGCGTTTGGAAGAACAGTGCCAACATTTCCGTTCTATCTGGGGTGGAGACCACCCATAGCGCTTGGTTGCCGTGCGCGATCGGTTTGAAGCGGAAAAACTCTCCATACTGCAACAGGGATCGGTGGACCTTGTAGAATGCGATCTGGTTGCGAAGGATCTCCCGTTCTTGCGATCCGATTCGGGAGAGATCCATCTCATATCCCAACAATCCAAAGGCTGCGACGTTGAACCTTGATTCGATATTTGAATTCCTGAGTGTTTGGTGGTTCGGGGATTCGGAGACATGGGCCGAAATGGATGACAGCGGATAACCACAGGAGGTTCCCTCCTGGATATGCATCCGCGAGAGGGGATCGGTGTTGTCGCTGGCCCATGTTTGCGGCATATAGCAGAGCATGCCAAGATCGAATCTGTTGCCACCGGAAGCACATGATTCGAAAAGAATATGGGGGAATTCATCGACAAATCGCTGCAACAGGGAATAGAGCCCCAAAAGATACCTATGGTTGAATTCATCTTGACTGAATTTCCCACTGTTGCTGTACATGTCGCTGAACAATCGATTCATATCCCATTTCACATAATCGACATTCGCCAGGCGCCAGATGGTGGAAAGGGATTCGAACAGATGGTCGCGCACCTCCTCTCTGGTGAGGTCCAACAGATACTGGTTCCTTCCGGGAGAGGGAGACCTGTCGGGAACAGAAACCATCCAATCGGGGTGTTCCCGGTACAACTGGCTCTTGCGGCTCACCATTTCCGGTTCACACCAAAGTCCGAAAAGCAGCCCCATGCCATGAATTCTTTTCGATAGCGAGGCCAAACCTTCGGGAAGTTTTTTCGTATTCACCGTCCAATCGCCCAAGCTGGTGGTGTCATCCTCACGACTGCCGAACCAACCATCATCCAATACGAAAAGTTCGGCACCCAAGTCGGCACTGCTTTTCGCTATATCGAGCAAGGCTCCTTCGGTGAAGTTGAAATAGGTGGCTTCCCAATTGTTCACCACGATGGGTCTTTGGTGGTATCTCCATTGTCCACGGACTATATGGCTGTTGATGAAACGATGGAAATTTCTGCTTGCACCATTCATACCTTCATGGGAGAACGTAAGTATCGCTTCGGGTGTATGGAACTTTTCCCCAGGGTGCAACCTCCATCTGAAGGTTGTGGGATTCAGACCGCTAAGCAATCGTACCTTGCCATGGGGGGAGGTTTCGACAATCTGGGCATGGTCTCCACTGTAGACCAGATTGCAGCCATAGCAATCCCCCGATGAATCATTGTGTGGATCGGAAGTGAGGAATACACAAGGATTGTGACGTGAGCTGCTGACACCCGTTTTCGAATCGTTCACATGGATTCCCGGTCTCAGTCCACTTGTGTGGCGATACCGCTCACGGGCCCAGGCACCATCGAACGTCACCAAAGACCAATTGTCGGTCACCAGCTCGAGTTGCACACTGGCGAAACGTTGCAGGTCCATGGGTTCCGCACTGTCGTTGGTAAGTGACGATTTGCGAACAATCACATCGCTATGGTCGAAGGTGGAGTAGACCAATTCCAGCCGAAGGGAGGAGACTCTCTCCTTGAGCACCACAATCAAGGTGGTACATTGGTTCTTGTCGCCATACGACTCCGGGAGACCGGAGAACGAGCGTGGCTTGCCCTTCACTATCCGATGTTCGGCGTAGATGAAATCGGCGATCCTGTCACCATTGGACCGACTGAACAGCATTGCCGGTTCCCTGAAATCGCCCTTCCCGAATCCAGAATATTCAAGTTGAATGTTGTCGAGGGTCAAAGAAGGATGTTCTTCATCGTAAGAGACCGAATTGCCCGTTGGAATGGTATGTTTGTCGTACAATGGCTCGATATGATCGGTTGTTCGTATTCTCCTTCCGTAGTACAGGTGTTCGAGATGATTCGTTTCATTCACTCTGAACATGTAGGTTGTCCATGAAGTATGGAGAGTGAATACCAGGTTCTTCTCATGTATCATCGCGATCTCCTAGATTCTGAGAGTTGTGGATGCCGTTTTTCCATGGTACTATCATGATGTTGTACAGTATAGCCTGCTCCGACCGATTTGACACCCTCGAAAGGGGGCTTTTTGGCAGGAATGCAGGAGTTTGTTACCAGGGGGAGATCGTATGGATGTAAAGAGATTGCAATTGTGGGAAGGTCGACAAGCCACCGTGCTCTCCAATGAATCGTTGCGGACGGTTGTCGAGGATCGAGGTGGAATGGTGCTTGAGATGAGCAATGAAAATGCGCTCGGAGGTCGGGTGAATGCCCATCCCATGTATCATTTCCGTGGTCATGGGGAAACGGTCGAGATGGACCGAAACAGTGCCTATTATAGTGGTAGCAACTTGCTGTATCTCTTGGGTGGAAACTTTTTTTGTTTCCCAAATTTCGGACCGGACCATAGGGTGGGCGATGTCTATCACGAAGCGCACGGATGGAGTGCCAACGGTCTCTGGTCGGTGGTGAAGTACGGAACCGATGCGGAAACAGGGGCGAATTGGCTGCTTTCCACCATGAAGGGACCCGATTCGGCCTATCCGTTCGATGCGTGGAAGATCGATATGGTATTGCCGGGCCATCCTGTACTCTACAGTAGCGTGACTGTGAGGAACACGGGTGATGCGCCACTTGTTGCCAATGCCGCATGGCATAATACCGTGGGTGCGCCTTTCCTTGAATCGGGTTGTGTGGTGAATCTCAGTGCAGATCGTTTCTGCACGATCCCCGAGCATTCCGAATTCGATACTACCGGTAGATTGGCGTTCGGTAAGGAATTCGACGATCTCACCAAAGTACCCCTGAGGAATGAAGGGACCTGTGATCTTTCGGAAGTCCCGGGTATGATCGGGTATACCGATTTCATTACCGGCGCTGTACCGGACGATGCGAAGTTGGGCTGGAGCAGTGTGATCAACCCAAGGCAGAAAATGGTCTACTTCTCCTTCTTCCCGGGACCCGCAGCCATCGAGGAGAACGAGGTTCCCCTTCGCTTCAACAATCTCTGGATGCAATATGGTGGAAGACCATTTGCTCCATGGGCCCTCTATGATGGTGGTACCGACCAGACATTCTGCCTTGGTGTGGAGAATTCGATCGGACATTTTGCCAACGGTTTGGGCAAGGCCATTGCCGAACCCGAGGTACTGGGAGCTCCCACCACGGTGCACCTTCCTCCCGGTGAGATGAAGGTGCAGCGGTACGGAACGGCCTTCGCCGGTTTCGAGAACGCCAAGATGGCCGCTGGAGTTCAGTCTGTGGAACAAGTTGTGGAAGGAATCGTTCTCAAGAGAGGCAAGGCTTGGGCGTTCATCGACAGTGATTCGACTTTCCACTTCCTTAAGCAGCTGGAAGCGAAACTGCTCAAGTAGACCTACCTAGGTTCTTGATATGGAAACGGGGACATCGGATTGATGTCCCCGTTCAAGGTGCCGACCGGATTCGAACCGGTGCATAGAGGTTTTGCAAACCTGTCCCTTACCACTTGGGTACGGCACCATCGCATAAGCGAAGATAGCAGAAAATCTACTCCTTGACAACCCTGATGATGCTCGACTTTTCAATTGTGATATGAACTTTTGTGAATCTTTAAGTTGGGTTATTCTTATTGACAAGTGGTTAATCGATCATTATAATTCAAAACAGTTCAAAAAACCAAAAGAAGGAGTGAGTACACCATGATACCCGCCGATAGACATCGACAGATACTCGGCATCATCACACAAGATGGTGTGGTCCAGGTGCAGGACCTCAGCGAACGGTTCGGGGTAAGTGTGCTCACTGTGAGACGGGATCTCGATAAGCTGGCCGAAGAGGGTCTGGTTGAGAGGACCCACGGTGGAGCTACGCTTCGCCGAAGTCTTCCAATCGAACCGGCCTATACACAGAAGGCGTTGGAATATACGAAGGAGAAGCAGTTGATCGCTGTTGCCGCAGCCTCTTTGGTCGAGGATGGCGATACGGTGCTGATCAACAGCGGATCGACCACATTGGAAGTCATCGGTGCCTTGCGCGACCATAGGGTAACCATCATCACCAACAATATCGATGCCGCATGGATCGCCAATGAGGATGCACGATTCAACCTGGTGTTCATCGGTGGAGTCTATAGAACCCGTTCCCACTCTGTGTCGGGAAGCCTCTCAAAACCGATGTTGCACCAAGTCTATGCCAACAAGGCGATCATAGGAGTCGATGGATTCAGCTTGTCGGCCGGTCTCACCACTCCCGTGATCGATGAGGCGGATACCACCCGGCTCATGATCGAGAGAACAGTTGGAAAGGTGATTGTGGTGGCTGCAAGCAACAAGATTGGAGTGTTGTCCAATTATTGTACCGCTGCGGCCAAGGATATTGATGTGTTGGTTACCGATATGCAGGGAAGTCGATTGCTGTCCCGGCAGGAACTTGATGAGAATGGAATCGAATTGATTACGGCGGGGGAATCCTGCTGAACAACGAATGGAGGTGCACTATGGCGTATGAAGATGCCTACAAGGATTGTGTATGGGTCGATTTCCCAATATTGGAGTCATTCATGGTCGATGCCTTGAAGGCGTGCGGTATTCCCGAAGATGATGCGAAGACGATTGGAGATGTATTGATCGAATCCGATAAGCGGGGGATAGACTCCCATGGCATCGGAAGACTGAAACCCATCTATATCGATAGGATTGCGATCGGAATCATGGAGCCGACCACGGAAATTGAAGTGCTCAAGGACGATTCCACCACAGCGGTTCTCGACGGACACAACGGGATGGGCCATGTGGTGGGAAAGAGGGCCATGGAGATGGCGATCGAGAAGGCCAAAAAGCATGGCATGGGTATGGTGGCCGTACGCAACAGCAACCACTACGGAATAGCCGGCTACTACGCCACCATGGCCGTCGATGCGGGGATGATCGGCATCACCGGAACGAATGCACGTCCATCGATCGCACCCACCTTTGGAGTGGAGAACATGATGGGAACGAATCCTCTCACATTCGGCATACCGACCGATGAGGAGTTCCCCTTTGTGCTCGATTGTGCGACCAGCGTCACCCAGAGGGGAAAGATTGAAGTCTATGGAAGGGCAGGCAAGGAATTGCCGGCAGGTTGGGTCATAGGACTCGATGGAAAGACCCGTACCGATACGCAACAGGTGCTGAAGGACCTCACCACAGGAGAAGCTGCACTTACTCCACTCGGTGGTATAGGGGAGGAGACCGGAGGCTATAAAGGATTCGGGTATGCGATGGTGGTGGAAATCCTTTCGGCCGCTTTGCAGGACGGTTCCTTCATGAAGGAGCTCAACGGTTTTGATGACAACCACAATCCGATTCCGTATCCCTTGGGACATTTCTTCATGGCCATCGATCCGGAACGTTTCATGGGCTTGGAGGTGTTCAAGCGTGTGGCCGGGACCATATGTCGACAAATACGAGATTCTAAGAAAGCTCCGGGAGCCGAAAAAATCTACACCCCGGGTGAGAAAGAGTACATTGCATGGCAGTATAGGAAAGCGCACGGTTGTCCCGTTCCTCCGAGTCTGCAGAAGACCATGGTCGAATTACGCGACAAATTCCACTTGAATTACCATTTCGATTTTGAGAAATAGCGAAGAATAGGAGAAGATCATGGATGAATTGAAGGAAAAGGCGCTACGATACCACTCTCTGGATGGGGTTCCGGGGAAAGTCTCGGTGGTTCCCACCAAACCATGTCAGACAGCTGACGAGCTATCGCTTGCCTATACCCCTGGAGTTGCCAAACCCGTATTGGAGATTGCCGACAATCCAGAGGATGCCTACAAGTATACCTCAAAGGGAAATCTGGTGGCCGTAATATCGAATGGGACCGCAATCCTCGGACTTGGGGATCGTGGAGCCCTCGCATCCAAGCCGGTGATGGAGGGCAAGGGAGTCCTCTTCAAACGATTCGCCGACATCGATGTGTTCGACATTGAACTGGATGTGAAGGATCCCAAGAAGATCATAGAAATCGTAAAGGCTATGGAGCCGACATTCGGAGGGGTGAACCTTGAGGACATCAAAGGTCCCGAGTGCTTCGAGATCGAACAGGAACTCATCAAACAGTGCGATATCCCGATCTTCCATGATGATCAACATGGTACTGCGATCATATCGACCGCAGGTTTGATGAATGCCGTTGAAATCGTGGGTAAACAGCTTGGGGATATCAAAGTGGTGGTCAATGGTGCCGGGGCCGCCGGCATCTCCTGTGCAAAAATGTTTGTTGCGGCGGGAGTGGACCCTGCAAAGATCATCATGCTCGACAGCAAGGGAGTTATTTATAAGGGGCGTACCGAAGGAATGACCAAGGAGAAGCGGGAATTTGCAATCGATACCCCAATGCGGACATTGGCTGAAGCCATGCATGGTGCCGATGTGTTCATGGGCCTTTCGGTGGCCGATTGCGTGACGCCCGAGATGTTGAATTCCATGGCGAGGGATCCAATCGTGTTTGCGATGAGCAATCCAAATCCCGAAATTCCTTATGATTTGGCGGTTGCCACAAGAAGCGATGTCATCATGGCCACTGGACGGAGTGATTACCCGAACCAGATCAACAACGTTCTGGGCTTCCCCTTCATATTCCGGGGAGCGTTGGATGTGAGGGCGACAACCATTACCGAAGGTATGAAGATGGCTGCGGCGAAGGCTTTGGCGGAATTGGCCAAGGAACCTGTCCCGGAAGTGGTGAGAAGGGCGTACGGAGGAAAGGAATTCACTTTCGGACGAAACTACATCGTTCCCAAGCCGTTCGATCCCCGGGTTATCGAATATGAGGCGGTCGCGGTTGCCAAGGCAGCCTGCGAAGAGCAAGTGGCCCTCCATCCCATTACCGATTGGGAGGATTACCGCAAGTCGCTTTCCGCGAGAATGGCCCACTACTGGGAATGATCATAATACAAGTTCGCCACCGGTCCAACCGGTGGCGATCCTTCAATCGGTGAGGCTCCAAGCCTCTTTCAACTGATCCTTCGCTTGATCCAACACTTGTTGGTACTGATTGGAAAGTTGGTTGTAATTCCTTTGCAACATTTGTACGAATTCGGGATCCTGATCCATCGACATGTTGGGGACCTTGCCGTATTTCTGCATCATCTGTTCCCGCTTTTGTTCATACATGGGTTGGTATTGCTGTCGTGCCCGATCCAGCAACGAGTCCCGGGATTGCAGGTACTTCTCCATAAACTGGCCAATTTGCCCGAGAAGACCAACCGTTTCACTCTCCTTTCCATCGATTATTTCCACGATGTGCCGCATCCGTTCGAATCGGTCGGAGAAGTCGGGTCCTTGGGGAAGTGCCACATTGAGCAACACCGTTGAAGCGATACCTTTTTTCAGCAAAGGCTTTTCATCATCTTTTGCCAAATCGTAGGCTTTCTTGAGTTCGGAACCATCCGACTCGATATCGGTAAGGTAGGTCCCGGCCAACCTTTTCCCTTCTCCAATGAGATTGTCCCGCCGTATCTTTTCCGGGTCGGCCTCGATTCCTTCGGTTTTTTCAAGCGCGATTTCCCAAGCCGATTTCAACAATGACATAATTTCGACTCCTTGTCTGAATATTTCAAGTTCACATGGTTGTACAATAAAGATAGCGGTAACCAGCCGGTTGGACAAGTGCGGACTCCATGCTATGCTCAGCCCATGGAATCGACTCTGATGTATGCGTTCGATATCTTCGGGACCTTCATATTCGCCATCACGGGAGCAGTTCGTGGTGTGCGACACAAGTTGGATTTTCTAGGAGTGGTCGTGCTCGCGTGTACCGTCGGAGTAGGTGGTGGCATCTTGCGCGACATACTGCTTGGAGCCACACCGGTGGCGGCCTACACCCATCAAAGTTATCTAATCGTCTGCATCGTGACAGGTATGGCTGTATTTTTCCTTGCTCCCCACATCATCGGTCGATGGCGTCTTGTCGCAATCGGTGATGCCATCGGCCTAGGTGTGTTCACCGCCCTTGGAGCTGCGAAAGGTATGCTCTACGGTGTCGGCCCGGTCGGCATCGTTCTTTCGGGAGTATTCTCAGCGGTCGCGGGAGGTGCCTTGCGCGATATGATGGTGAGGGAAATACCGGTGGTGTTGACTTCCGATTTCTATGCCACCGCCAGTCTCATCGGTGGTATCGCCTATCTTTTCCTTATGGAAAGCAATGTACCTTTCGGCTTGCAGATCGCCATCACCGCTGTGCTCGTGACCGCTATCCGTCTTTTGGCCATGAAGTTCAATATTAGGCTTCCGATAGCCAGGGAACGATTCAAATCAATCGACGATATGGACGTTTCGGGAAAAAAGCGCTAGTCTTTTTTCATGCATGCCACACACCCACTATACTACGATGATTCCTATGGGATGAAAGCTACCGCGACGGTAATGGAACTTGGTGCATACCGAGGAAACCCGTTCGCGATTCTCGACAGCACCATCTTCTATCCCGAAGGGGGAGGACAACCCGGTGATCGGGGCGATATCGGTTCATCCACAGTTGTCGATACCGTATATGACGATGACGGCAGGATACTCCATCTCCTCACCGCACATCCGGCCTTCAAAGTCGGTGATACGGTCGAGATGCAACTCGACTGGAGCCATCGGTACGATTACATGGTACAGCATACCGCACAGCATTTGCTTTCCGGGTTGTTGCACCACATGCTCGGCATCGGAACCGTGTCGGTACATCTTGGGCATGAGGATCTGAGTATCGAAGCGGATGCTGAAGAACTTGAAGAAAAGGATATCGAGAAGATCGAGGATGCAGCCAACAAGGTGATTCGGGAAGCCGTTGCGGTGTCTGCCGTCGAGGTAACCAGGGAAGATGCGTTGGAGATGGGCTTGCGTCGTAGCGTCAAGGTCGATGGCGATGTGAGGATTGTACGAATCGGAGAATATGATACGATAGCCTGCGGTGGTGTGCATGTCGCCGATACTTCCGAGCTGCGTTTCGTGCAATATCTTCGTTCGGAGAAGATCAGGGGACATCTGAAAACCTATTGGGTCGCAGGAGACCGTGCCATAGCGATGGTTCGAAGGAATCGAAGGATTGTCGATGAAGCAGGAACCCTGCTCTCGATGCCACCGGAAGAGATTCCGAACGGAATCACTTTGTTGCAGAAACAGCTGTCCGAACAGAGATACCAGGGGAATCTGTTGGCATTGCGTCTGGCGGCAACCAGATTGGATTTCATGCTGCAGGGGAAGGATTACCCCCTTGTTGCGTTCGATGCCTCGAATTGGTCGGATGATGAGTTCAAGGCCTTGCCCGAAACGATCCTTGACAAGGCTGCCATAGCTCTCTGTGCGGTGAAATCACGGGATGATGGAAGACTTGCCTGGATGGTTGCGCTTAAGGGAACCAAAAATGATGTTGCCCTGTTCCAAACAATTCGTAGTGACCTGTTACCTCTGATCGAAGGCAAGGGGGGAGGAAAACCTCCTCTGTGGCAGGGAGTGGGAAACGATGCTTCCAAGAAGACGGAGTTTCTCGAACGTGTGGAACTGCTGTTGCGTGAGGACCATGATGGACAAGAGGAGTAGGGAGGCCAAGAGCCTGCGTGCCCATTTCTTCAATGATTCACTGTTTCATGCCTCAGGAGAACTCAACTGGCGCCAATTGATCGGCAGAACCCTGGGTTTTATGGGATTTTTCCTTCTGGTGTATGTGGTTGCCCTCTATTTCGTGAAGGACCACTACCACATGATCGGTCTTTGGGTGGTGGAACACTTGGGTCTGATGGGAGTAGCCATCTTCTCCTTCCTGACCGATATGTTCATCGTTCCCATGAGTGTCGATATTCTCTTTCCCTTTGTAATGGAGGAGCCGGCAGTTCCTTTGTTGGCAACCATGTCGATCGCTTCAGCTGTGGGTGGGATAGGAGGATATTGGATCGGACGCCTGTTGGGCCATCTGAAGATCATCAAACTGTTCACATCCCGATTTTCTTCCGATGGGGAGAGATTGATCAATCGCTATGGGGTCTGGGCGGTGGTATTGGCAGGCTTGACCCCGATCCCATTTTCCACCGTCTGCTGGATAGCCGGAATGTTGCGGGTGAATCCCTATCTTGTCGCGCTAGCCGCCCTTTCACGGTTTCCCAGGATGGTCATCTACTATTTGGTGATCAGAGGTGGGCTCTCCTTCATTTTTTAGATAAGGTGCAGGAGATCCTTTCAACCATCAATCGGGCCCGTTCGGGAGCATCTCCCACATAATCGGAGGCATCGAGTAGCGAGAGGACCTCTTCCTTCGAAATATGGGCGATGATTTGTTCATCCGAGCTCAAGGTTTCGGCCAGGGGATTTCCTTCTCCCCTTTGGACGATCGCCCAGGCCTTGAGCGAATGTTCCCGGATGATCTCGTGCATCTTCTGACGATCGGCGCCGCGTCGACCAAGTTCCATGAGCAACCTTTCGCTTGCCGCGAACAAACCGTATTTGGCAAGTGTCTGTCGTATGCCATCGGTATGGAAGACAGCTCCTCGAATCAACTTGTCGGCTGTGGCGAGGACCTCTTCCGTTGCCAAAAACAGTTGGGGAATGGTGATCCTTCTATTCGCCGAATCGTCCAATGTCCGTTCCAGGATCGTATCGGCGGCATTGTGCCACAGCACATCCACTTGCGCAGCCGCCAGACGACAGAGGGAATCGATCTTTTCGGAGTTGATCGGGTTGCGTTTGAATGGCATGGCCGAAGAACCCACCTGCTTAGAGCCGAAGGGCTCGCTCCATTCCCCTATGGGAGGACTCTGCAGAATACGGAAATCAAGGGCGAATTTCGCTATGGTGGCACACGTTCCTGCGAGTACTGTTCCGAGACGCCAGTCCTGTTTCCTGGGATACACTTGGGTTGCCGCATCGAACGCTTCGAGATGCAACTCCTCCATCACCATCCGCTCGAGATCGGCCGGTTCGAATGATGAACCGGAGAGCAGCACCTTGTAGGATGCGCTGGTTCCGACCGCTCCCTTCAGCCCCTTTCCCTTCAGGTGTTTCCTCACCCGTTGAAGTTCCTCCAGATCGTCCAAAAGATCTTGGGCCGTCTGAGCCAAACGATACCCGATGGTAGTCGGTTCGGCTGGCTGGATGTGGGTGAAGGCCATACAGGGGACATCGACCGTTTGCGCAATTCTTTCGCCAAAGTGTCCGAGCAGCTCCTCCACGAGATCGATGATGAGATCCAGAGCCTGTTGTTGGCGCAAGACATCCATGTTGTCCAGAATGTCCATGCTGGTCGCTCCAAGGTGGATGATGCTTCCTCCTGTGGGGCATTGCTCGGCATAGGTCTTTATTTCGGCCATGAGATCATGATGAATCTCATTTTCGATCTCGGTTGCCCTTGCGATATCGACATCGTTTTGATGGGCCTCGAGATCGGCGACCTGTTTTGCAGTAACCAATCCGACGGACTGTTGGGCTTTTGCAAGCGCTACCCAAATACTGCGCAGGGTGATCCTCTTGTGATGCTCCGACCAGATATGGCGCATCGTATCACTGCCGTAACGCCAAGTGAAGGGACTGAGGAACGTATCGTGGTCGAAGCGTATCTCCATGGTGATTCCTACAGTATGATGATCTGGTCCCGTTCGGGGCCGACACTGATGAACTTGATCGGAGCTCCGGTCAATTCCGCGATCCTTTTGACGAATGTCTGGGCTTTTTCGGGTAGATCGTCCCAATTCCTTGCACCAGTGGTATCGCTCATCCACCCGTCGACCATTTCATATACCGGTTCGGCCTTTTCCTGCCCTGCCGTATCGGGAAGATCGGTGACCAACTCTCCGTCGATCATGTATCCTGTGCAAATCTTGATGGTTTCGAAGGTGTCGAGCACATCCAGTTTTGTCACTGCGATACTGGTGAAACCGTTGACCCAGCAGGAGAACGAGGTCGCGACTGCATCGAACCAACCACATCTGCGTGGTCGACCGGTGGTGGCTCCATATTCTCCTCCGATGGCCCTCAACTTCTCACCGTCTGCATCGAACAGTTCGGTCGGGAAAGGCCCCCCCCCGACCGAAGTCGAATAGGCCTTCACAATTCCTATGATCTCATCGATATGTCTTGGAGAAAGGCCTGCTCCACTGCAAGCTCCCCCTGCGGTGGGATTGCTGCTGGTGGTGTAGGGATAGATGCCCCAATCGAGGTCTCTCATAATGCCAAGCTGTCCCTCGAGCAACACTTGTTTGCCCTCCAGCACTGCCTTCTTCACGATGGGCATGGTGTCGATGATCTGGGCTCCGAACTTATCCCTCCATTTGGCACATAGTGCCATAAGGTCCTCGATATCGGCTTCGGGAAGACCATAGTGGTCCAGTTGCCGATTCTTTTGGGGAAGCATCATTTCCAATCGTGTGCGCAAACGTTCCGGATCAAGGATGTCCGAAGCCCGGATACCCACCCGGGCCGCCTTGTCGCTGTAACAGGGGCCTACTCCACGTTTGGTGGTTCCGACCGCCCATCCACTCTTCTTGCTCGCCTCTTCCGCTCCGTCGAGCTGACAGTGGAATGGAAGGATGAGATGGGCACGTCGATCGACGAACAGGTTCTTCCAATCGACTCCCGCACCTGAGATGGATTCGAGTTCCTCTTCCATCGTGTTGAAGTTGACCACCGTACCTGCACCGACAATACAGATGGTTTCCGGGTTGAAAATACCCGAGGGGATGATGTGTAGGGCGAATTTACCCTTCTCGTTGATCACAGTATGACCGGCATTGTCACCACCTTGGAATCTGATGACCACTTCCGCCTTCTGGGCAAGATAGTCGACCACACGTCCCTTTCCTTCATCGCCCCATTGGGCTCCCACTATTGCCGTTACTCCCATGATTGACTCCTACTGTGACGTCTTGCGCGCATCGGCGAGCATCGTCTGTTCACACACTTCGTGTTCGTCGATATCGATGGCATCCCAAGGATACTTGATCCACAGGTCCTCGATCTCCTCTCCTGCGAAATATCGTTTGATCGCAGCGGGGAATTCGGCATCTTTCCGCTTCTTCTTGTTGTGCAACACCAAGACTGCGATCTCTTCCGGCTCATTCTTCAACAGCTCACCGATGCAATAGCTCAGTGTTGCCCTGGTATCGTCGACCTCATCGATCAACAATACCCGTTTGCCCCTCAGCTGTTGTTGTGTCTCATCGATCCATTGGATCTTCTGGGGATACTGGCTATGGGTCTGGTCAATACCGTAATACGAAATTCCCACAGCATAGATCGGTCTATTGATGAAAGTCTTTACGATACGAGCAGGTATGAATCCCCCCGAGCCGATGGCCACAATCACATCGGGATCGTACCCCGATGCCGACAGACGGTTCGCGAGCGACTTCACCAGTTTGTGGATCGTCGCGTACCCTACATAATACTTGTTGTCCATGAACATTCCTTTTATCTATCAATCGGTGACGGGCACCATTTCTGCGATATAGGGGAGGGTGCGGTAACGTTCCGCGTAATCCAGACCGTAGCCAACCACCCAGACATCGGGGATGGCGAAACCGACATAATCGAGTTCGACATCAACCTTCCTTCTGTCCGGCTTGTCCAATAGGACCACAGTCTTCAACGATGCGACATTGCGTGCCGCAAAATTCCTGCACAGGTAATCCAGCGTATAGCCGCTGTCGAGGATGTCTTCCACTATCATGACATGGCGACCTTCGAGATTCTCCCGTGTATCCATGATCAGACGGACATTTCCGGTGGAGTAGGAGGTCGCGCCATAACTTGAAAGGGAGATGAAATCGACGACATGGGGAATCTTCAATTTCCTACACAAATCGGCGAGAAAAATGAAAGAGCCCTTCAATACCCCCACGAGTATCAGGCTCTCCTCAATATCCTCGTACTCCTTGTTGATTTGGTACGCCAATTCATCGACGCGCCTCTGGATGGTGTCGGCATCTATCAAGACACGGACCAAGTCCTTGGTAAGGGCAGGAATCGCGATGGATGTCATGATCGCTCCTTATGGCTCTTCAAATCGATTCGTTTATGGCATAACAAGAAAACAAGAGGGCTGTCAAGACTGTTATTCTTACAGCATAAAGGCTCAATGTAAAAAATCCAAGGAATCTATGGCTTCCACCGCATTGTTGAAGATATTCCCTTTGCCGATTTTCTTATCGAATCCCGATCGTTCGAATTGTCGGTGTACACGTGGTTGCAGTCCGCAGAACACCAATCTCGCCTCACGTGCCACCAATAGATCATGAATCTCGTGGAGGGCCGACATGGCACTATGGTCGATACTTGGAACCCCACGGATCGAAAGGATCACGGTGGAAACACTTCCGAGGTTTTCGATGGACGCAACAAGTTTGTCTTGTGATCCAAAGAACAATTGTCCCGTGACATACATGAGTTTCACCTTTGTGAGATGCTCGCAAAGGTTTCTTCCCTTCTCATGCCTTTCGTCGATATTCGCCACCGAAATATCGAGATTTGAACTGGTGATCACGAATATGACCATCGAGAGACCGATGCCCAATAGGATGGCCATGGTTAGATCAAACATCACCGTCGCACCCATGGTGACCAGGAACTGCGCCATGGAGGTCTTGTAGCGACCATGGAAATATTCGGTGATATGTTCCCACTCGTTCATTCTCCACGCGGTCATGATCAGAATTCCTGCCAGTGCGGAGAGGGGGATTCTCGACATGAATGGGCCCAGAATGAACATGGATGCGACAAGAGTGACCGAGTGGATGATGCTTGTCACACGGGTGGCCCCACCCGATTTGATGGCGACGCTCGTTCTTGCGATCGCCGCTGTGGCGGGGACTCCTCCAAGGAGTGGAATCAACATGTTGCCCAGCCCTTGTGCGAGAAGTTCCCTATCGGCTTGTAGCCGCTCTCCCTTCATCTTGCCTCCGGCAGCACCACAAAGGAGGCTTTCGATCATTCCCAAGGCGGCTATACTTGCTGCGGGAACCAAGAGTTCTCCCAACAATTCCATATTGAAGAATCCCAAGTGAAGCCTGTTCTCCAACACTAGTGTGCGGGGGATGGTGCCGACCTCCTCAACGTGAAAGCCCATTGCCATGTTGACAAGAGTGGCGAGTACCAGTCCAACCAGTGATGAGGGGATTCTCGCATTCCACTTCCTTGGCCAGAAGGCCATGGTCAGCATCACTCCCACACCGAGAACCAAAGGTTGCCATGATACCGCAGGTCTTTGGATATAGCCCAACAGCTTCATCGGCAAGGTATCCGCTGGATTCGAAATGCCCAAAAGGTTGTCGATCTGTCCAAGGGCGATGAGGATTGCGATACCCGAAGTGAATCCGGTGATCACCGGGAGAGGAATGATGGACACGATTCTTCCCGCCTTGCCGATCGCGGCGATCACCAGAATGATGCCCGAGAGGAATCCTGCCGCAAGGACTCCTTCGATACCGAAACGGGAAGACAAGGGCAGCAGGATCGCCGCCATTGCCCCGGTGGGCCCGCTGATTTGGAATGAGGAGCCTCCGAAAGTGGCTATGAAGAGCCCTGCTGTTATGGCGGTCACCAATCCTGAAGCGGCATCGGAGCCGGACCCCACCCCGAATGCCAGAGCCAGTGGGAGTGCCACTGCGGCCACAGTCACCCCAGCCAAAAGATCGGCTGCGAATCGTGTGTGCCCATAGCCGGAAAATTCCCGGGCAAGATCCCGCACGTATTGATGTTTCATTGGATTTCCTTTGGAGAAGGCGATGTTCTCCATAACGCGAATATGCCATGGTATACCACCGGGAGAAGACAAATGCAAGATACAGGAAAATGTACCCAACAGCATGTATTGTTGACTGACGGACCAATGGACAATATACTGAAGATCCGGTTACGTCTTGACTTCCTTCCATGCCAGCCCGACATTCTCACTGACCGGTCGGGAGGGTAAAGTCGGACGATGTCTGAACAGATGGGAGGAAAAGTATGTTTGAACAGATAGAAATCTCTTCGCTTGAGTTGAATCCCTTTACCGCGATCAAGAAGGATACGTTTCTCATCACCGCAGGTGATGGTGACCGATGGAATACCATGACCGCGGGTTGGGGTTTCCTGGGTGTGATGTGGGCGAAACCCGCATTCGGTATTGTTGTCAGGGATTCACGATTCACCTATTCATTCTTGGAGGAAACGAATGGATTCACCTGTTCGTTCTTCTCTCCGGAATTCGCCGATGCCTTGCTCTTCTGTGGTTCCCATTCGGGTAGGGATACCGATAAAGCCGCCAAGACAGGATTGAAGCCTGTGGTGGTTGATGGCCCGGAAGGACTCGACTTGGTGACGTTCGAGCAGGCGAACATGGTGTTCTGCTGTTCGAAAGCATCCGCTACCGACATCAATCCGGAGGATTTCGTAGATCCGGGTATTGCCAAGCATTATCCAAAGAAAGACTACCATCGTCTCTACATCGGATTCATCGATCGTATCTTGGTGCAAGAATAGCAGGAGGCGTTCCCATGGCGATTGCATTCGATCGCGAACAGGGGCTTTCCATCCTGTCCCTCATGGTTCGCTCCAGGGTATTTGAAGAAAAGATCGAGGCTTTATTCTCTTCACATGAAATGCATGGTACCACACACCTTGCGATTGGGCAGGAGGCTGTGCATGCAGGGGTCTCTCCCGCTTTGGATCCGGCCGATTGGATCCTCACCACACATCGTTGTCATGGTCACACTTTGGCCAAAGGTGCTTCGGTTGAGGCGATGCTCGCTGAATTTTTCGGATTATCCAATGGCCTGGCGAAAGGTCTGGGAGGTTCGATGCATCTGGTTGATCTGGAGCACCACAACGCCGGATCCTCGGCTGTCGTCGGCAGTGGTGTGGCTCTGGCCACAGGCATGGCACTCCAACTCAAAAGAATGGACTCTCCCAATCTTGTGGTCGCCTTCTTTGGTGATGGTGCAAGCAATAGGGGTGTGATCCATGAGTCGATGAACATGGCATCGATATGGAACTTGCCGGTGTTGTTCCTCTGTGAGCACAACCTATACGGGATGTCGTCCTGTGCCGATGAAATGGTCTCGGTAAAGAGTCTGGCTGAGCGGGGCTCGGCGTACAACATCGTGGGCGAATCGGTAGATGGAAACGACGTCGAAGTGGTCTTCGATGCGGTTCGTAAAGCCGCCGGGCATATCCGCTGCAAGAAACGTCCCTATCTTCTTGAAGTACGAACCTATCGCTTCTCGGGACATTCCAAGAATGACAAACGGGTATATAGGAGTCGGGAAGAGGAACATTTGTGGAGTTTGCGCGATCCGCTGAAGATATTTTCGCAACGTATGATCGAACGCGGTCATCTTACCTCTGAAGACTATGTGAAGCTCCAACAGGATGAGAGGACTGGAATCGATCGAATCGCAGAGAAGCTCATCGGCAGAAAAAATGAACTGAGTATCGATGAAGCAGCCTCATATGTGTATGTCGGAGGTGATGTGCGATGAATACCATGAGTTATCGTGAAGCCATCCGCGAGGCGATGATGGAGGAGATGGCCCGTGACGAACAAGTTGTCGTAATGGGTGAGGACGTTGGTTGTTATGGAGGCTGTTTCAAGGTCACCCCTGGATTGATCGAGCGCTTCGGCGACAGGCAAGTCATCGAAACTCCCGTTTCGGAAGAAGGCCTGGTGGGAGTCGCCGTAGGTGCCGCGATGATGGGTATGCGTCCCATAGTGGAAATCATGTATGGGGATTTCTCAACACTGGCAGCCGACCCGATGATCAATCATGCGGCGAAGATGCGGTTCATGACCGCAGGACAAATCTCCATACCACTCGTCTATCGTACCCCAATGGGATCGGGAACCGGTGCTGCAGCACAACATACCCAAAGCTTGGAGCACCTGTTCACCAACATACCGGGATTGAAGGTGGTCTATCCAGCCACACCTGCCGATGCCAAGGGCTTGTTGAAGTCTGCGGTGCGGGACGACGACCCTGTGGTGTTCTTGGAGCATAAACTCTATGGAACCGAAGGAATCGTTCCTAAAGGTGAATACACCATTCCTTTGGGTAAAGCCGATATCAAGCGTCAAGGAAACGATGTGTCGATCATCACCTATGGGAAGACGGTCTTCACCGCTCTCGAAGCAGCCGCGATTCTCGAAGACGATGAAGTGGATGTGGAAGTGGTGGATCTCAGGTCGCTGCGTCCCTTGGATACACATGCCATACGGGCCTCGGTGAGAAAAACGGGACGGGTGGTTGTGGTGCACGAAGCTCCCGGGTTCGGAGGCTTCTCAGGGGAAATCATCGCTCAGATCGTGGAGGATGGCAAGACATTCGGTGCACTCAAGGCTCCTGTTGGCAGGGTGTGCGGGAGAGAGATGCCCACACCGTTCAACAAAAACCTTGAACAGCAACTTCCTCCTTCACCCCATGCGATCGTGGATGCCGTATTGGGGCTGTTTCCCTCAGCCGTGTAGAAAGCATCTTGTTCCGGTGAACACCATTGCGATACCGGCTTCGTCGCAAGCATCGATCACCTCCTTGTCCCGAATGGAACCTCCCGGTTGGATGATTGCGGTCACTCCACTGCCATTGAGGGCGTCTATGTTGTCGCGGAAGGGGAAGAATGCATCGGATGCCAAGACCATGGGTTTGGGGCCACCGCTTTTCATGATGGCGATCTTGGTGGCATCCACGCGCGACACTTGTCCTCCACCGATTCCGCAAGTGGTATGGGCCGCTGCGGTCACGATCGCATTTGACTTCACATGCTTAACCACTTTCCATGCGAACAGCATATCTTCCACTTCCGAAGCGGTGGGAGTCCGTTTCGTCACCACCTTGAGATCATCTTTCGAAACTTGGACATTGTCCTTCTCCTGCAGCAACAGGTCGTTTCCGATGAATCTCCCCACCAGATGATTTGAAAGCGGTGCCAGTGGACCCGTTTCGATGATTCTCAGATTTTTCTTTTTCCTCAGGATCTCCAATGCCTTGTCTGTGTAGGAGACCGCGGTGAGCACCTCGAAGAAAATGGATGAGAGATAGGTGGCCATCGTTTCATCGCATTGGCGATTGAGGGAGATGATGCCTCCGAACGCACTGAGGGAATCGGCCGCAAAGGCCTTTTCAAGGGCATCGGCCGGATTGTCGGACACCGAAACTCCACAAGGAGAGGCGTGTTTCACCACCACACAGGCAGGTTCGGAGAATTCTCGCAAAGTGTCGATCGCACCATAGGTGTCCCCCAAGTTGTTGAAGGAAAGTCGCTTCCCATGTAGAGTCCTGCAATCGAGAAGACTGAACGGATCATGTCTTCCTTCCACCGTTCTCCCTCGGTACACCGCTGCCTTCTGATGGGGATTCTCACCATAACGGAGCAAGAGCTCGTCTCCGATGGTATCGGGACGATGGAGATCGAACGCCAATGGCAGCTCCTCGGGAAAAGGTTCCTCGTTGAGGTAGCTGTGGATAAGGGCATCATAGGAACCTGTATGGGCGAAGGCCTTGGTGGCGAGTCTCTTTCTCAATTCGAAGGGGATAAGTGCTCCCGTTGTGAGTTGCTTCGCCACCTCTTGGTAATCGGCGATATCGACAACAACGGTTACCCAACCGAAGTTCTTTGCCGCCGAACGGATCATGGTCGGTCCCCCGATATCTATCTGTTCAACCGCTTCGTCCAGGGATATTCCCTGCTTCGCAATGGTGTCTCCAAAGGGATAGAGGTTGCACACCACCAGATCGATCCAGGGAATGTGGTGGGTGGCGGCATCCTGTGCATGCCTGTCCCGCAGGCCAAGGATACCTCCGGTGATCGCCGGGTGCATCGATTTCACCCTTCCATCCATCATCTCCGGAACATGGGTATACTCTTCCACCGGAACCACCGCGATACCTTCAGAAGCCAGGAGTTTCGCTGTTCCACCGGTTGAGAGCAGTTCTATTCCCAACGATGCCAAAGTAGAGGCGAATTCGACGATTCCCGTCTTGTCCGAAACCGAGAGCAACGCTCTTGTGACTTTTGCAGGTTGTGTGTTCATACCGGTGGTGTACCACATTTGTGCCCTATGGCGCTACCCTTTAATTTTTTTCCCCGACTCGCTACAATGTGCGAAACCTTTGTGGAGTGCCCCACAGGGGGAATAGAAACGATGAGAGGCGAGAAGATGGATATCGATGTACGGAACCTGCATCCTTTGGAGATCAGGTTGCTCAGGCATGTGTCTCCCGGAGAACCGGTGACGGCCCAACGTCTGATAGATGAACTGGATTACAAGATCGGACAGTGCAACCAGGCATTCAGTTGGCTTACAGCCAAAGGATTTCTCGAGGAGACCGACCGTACATTCCGTACACTGTTCGAGTTGACCGATCTTGGACGACAGCAGATGGAGCACGGAACACCGGGGCAAAGGATTTTCAGGCTTTTGAAGGCCGAAGGACCCAAGACCCTTCCCGAAATCGCACAAGAACTCGAGCTGGAGAAATCGGATGTCGGGTCCGCCTTCGGTATGCTCTCCAAAGCCAAAGCATGCAGAATGGGAGAGGGAAATAAAGCGGAAGCGATCTCGGATGAAGAACCGGCAGAAGTGACGATCGCTTCTTCGGTCTTTGCGAAAGCTTCCGAAGTTCCTCTGGAGGAGGAAGCCCTGAATGCAGAGGAACGTGCTTTTGTTTCTAAAAACAGCAAGAAACGTGGAGCAGCAGGCGCTCCTTTCAAATTGGTGGAGAGGGAAGAGGTGTTCTACCGACTCACCGATTCGGGTGCCCAAGCCAAAGCAGCTCTACTGGAAGCCAATATCACCGGAGAAGAGCTGGGTGCACTCACACCGGCCATGCTCTCGTCCGGTTCCTGGAAGCAATCTTCATTCCGCCCCTACAGCCTCAACACGCCACCGGCCAGACTCTTGCCCGGCAGAAGGAACCCCTATGGTTCCTATCTCCAATGGGTGAAGGACAAATTGTGTGCGTTGGGATTCGAAGAATTCGATGGCCCTCTCGTGGAGAATGAATTCTGGAACGGTGATGCCTTGTTCATGCCACAGTTCCATAGCGCACGTGATATCCATGATGTGTACTATGTGAAGCATCCCAGCCACGCGAAAGCAATTGAGGAGCCGTATCTCAGTCAGGTTGCAAAAACCCATGAGGATGGTTGGGAGACCGGCAGCCGGGGATGGCAATATGGTTTCGATCATGAATTCACCCGTAGGCAAGTGATGCGGAGCCAAGGGACGGTGCTCTCGGCAAAGACTCTACCGAAGGCGAAGGTTCCCGGAAAATATTTCGGAGTGGTCCGTTGTTTCCGATACGATCAGGTCGATGCGACCCATGGAGCCGACTTCTATCAGACCGAGGGAATTGTTCTTGGCGAGGATGTGAACCTGAAGACATTGTTGGGTCTTTTGAAGATGTTCGCCGAAGAGGTTGCGGGTGCTGAAGAAGTCAAGTATGTCCCCGGGTATTTCCCGTTCACCGAACCCTCCATCGAGGTGCATATCAAGCATCCTGTACTTGGATGGTTCGAGCTCGGTGGGAGTGGAATATTCCGACCCGAGGTCACGAAAGCTCTTGGAGTTGATGTGCCTGTATTGGCATGGGGTTTGGGAATCGACCGTATGGCGCTCATGCATTTGGGATTGAACGATCTGCGTGAATTGTTCACCCCCGACATCGAGAGTGTGCGCATGAGGAGGGGTAACTGAATGCCTAAGATTGAAGTACATGAAGGATTGTTCAATTCCCTATTGGGAGTTGCCTATACGGATGAGCAGTTGGAGAAGGTGTTTCCGGTTGCCAAGGCGGAACTCGATGCCCACGATTGCGAAGAGGGACTCTATAAGATTGAGCTGAACGATACCAATCGACCCGATTTGTGGTCTGCCGCCGGGGTGGCACGACAATTGGTCTCCTTCCGTGAAAGTTCGGTTCCACAATACGATTTCTTTTCCACCGGGGAGGAGACTCTCGATTCCGAAGGACGTTCTCTGATCGTTCATGAATCGGCGAAATTGGTGAGACCGTTCTCGATCGGCTTCGCTGTTGAGGGAAAAGTCGTTGATGAAGAGATTCTTCTGAATCTCATCCAGTCGCAAGAAAAATTATGCAATAATTTCGGACGAAAACGAAAAACCATCGCCATGGGGGTGTATAGAAGTGATCTGATCACCTATCCTGTCCATTTCGAAGGTGCCGATCCCGATGAAGCCCACTTTGTGCCACTCCACATGGAAGAGGATCTCACCTTGAGGGAGATATGTGAAAAACACCCCAAGGGGTTGGAGTATGGTCCGATTGTTGCCGACAAACCGGTCTTCCCGTTCCTTTATGACGATACCAAACAGGTGCTCAGTTTTCCACCGGTGATCAACAGCGCCCACATAGGCGCTGTGGAAGTGGGTGACGAACACCTCTTCTTCGAGTTCAGCGGCACCGGGCTGGATGATCTGTTGTTGGCCGCTTCGATAGTCGCGTGTGATTGTGCCGATATGGGGTTCACCATCCTTCCCGTGAGATGTGAGTTCCCCTACGATACCGATTACGGCAGGGAAGTGACCGTTCCCTATTATTTCCAGAAACCGGCAGCCTGTGATCTGGGATTTTTACGCAAGATGTTGGGAGAAGACTTGAGTACCGACCAGATCACCGATGCGATGCGAAGAATGGGTGTGCATGCGATTACCGACGAATCGAGAGTCTACATCACGGTTCCCGAATACCGCAACGATTATCTGCATCCTGTCGATATCGTGGAGGATGTGATGATCGGGCATGGCTTGGAGAACTTCACCCCCGAGCTGCCCAATGACTCCACGGTGGGGAGAATCACCGAGACCGAAGCCTTCTCCCGCAAGGTGAAGGAGATCATGGTGGGACTTGGATTCCAAGAGATGATGTACAATTATCTTGGATCGAGGAAAGAATATATCGACAACATGAGGGTCGATGGCGAGGCGTATGTCCAGATCGCCAATCCCATGAGCGAGAACTATGAATTCGTACGTCCTTCGGTGTTGCCTTCCTTGTTGGAATCGGAGAGCGTCAGTGCCCATGCGGTCTATCCCCACCAGATATTCGAAGTGGGCAAGGTGGCGTTTCTCGACAATACCGACAATTCGGGTACCACCACACGCGATTACCTCGGGTTTCTCTCTTCCGGTAGCGAAATGGGGTTCAACCAATTGAGTAGTCTCATCTCGACACTCTTCTACTTCATCAATCGTGAATATGTGATGGAGGAGATGATCGATCCCAGGTTCATCGAAGGGAGATGCGGGAGATTGGTATCGGATGGTAAAATTGTGGGAATATTCGGCGAGGTGCATCCTGCGGTGTTGGAGAACTGGGGTATCGCGATGCCCACCATCGCTTGTGAAGTGGATTTGAACCTACTGCAGTAGCACCAGTCCTTCAAGGAATTACGAACGTTCCCGTGACAGCCGATCTGAGCTCATACGGGAACGTGTTTGTATCCACTGACGTGATGGTGATCGTTTGTGTTTCCAACGGCAACAAACCTTTGGTGAACAGATAATCGATGCGCTCAGAAAAGCTCTGCCCCAAATCGGCGAACTCCCAGGTGGTGCCGGGATGTGTGACCGCATCATGATGAGTCGATCGCCAGCTGTCGAGATATCCCTGTTCCCCAAGTGCTTCGACGAGTGTCCAACGGATTCCGGTGCGGTAGGGATGATCTTCGGCGGTTTCGAACCAATCTTCTCCAGATGGTTCGCCGAGTGAAGCGAGAACCACAATCGGTCCATTCCCGGTGAAATCGAGAACAGGGGCAAGTGTTTCCAGTTTTGATGCGGATGCGGCATCCACCACATCCGGCCACTTTTCCTGAGGAGCCGCATGCAGCTCTTCATACTGGTTGGACGCTTCGAGGTCAAGCAGAGAAACAAGGATCGTGGTATTCCCATTCATCTCAATTGTTATAAAAGGGGGATCCGCGATCCGCATGGGAAACCGTGTGGCAAGCATTCCTCCGTCTTCGAACCAGAATACCGGCATGGGCAAGGCTTTCGCGATGGCTGCAAGCGCTGCCTCTTGGCCGGTGAACCCGATGATGTCGATACCCGACGCAATCGTCTCCTTGACGATCGCCTCAATCATGTCGGGTGTCCTCTGGCACGGTACAGGGACTAGCGCTGCTGAGAATGATGGTATTTCAGATGGCACATCGACAGGTTTCCCGATCTTCTCGAGAGGTTTCTTTGTGGATGGAAGCGGAATTTCCGGAACCGAAGATTCTGCCTCTATCCTCAACTTCGCCTCCTCATGGGTATAGGTCATGCATGAGGAAAGCAGGATGATGAGGATCATGAATACCAGCGGAACACGTTGCATGGATCAGAGTCCCTTCAGGTACTCTGCGATTTCCTCTCCGTGTGTCTGTGGGGAGACTTTCGGCCATACCTTGATGAGCGTTCCTTCGGAATCGAACACGAAGGTACTTCGGAGGATACCCATGGATTTCTTCCCGTATCGTACCTTCTCTCCCCAAGCTCCCAGTGTTTCGAGCAATTGGTGGTCAGGATCGGACAATAGGGTGAAATCCAACTGATATTTCTCCTTGAACTTCTTGTGGGAGGTTACCGAGTCCTTGCTGATTCCAAGAATGGTGGCTCCGGCCGCGGTGATGGCCTCGCTTTGATCCCTGAATGAACATGCTTCCGCGGTACATCCCGGAGTATCATCCTTGGGATAGGCGTACAGAACCACGGTGGTTCCCAGAAAATCCTGCAATGTTACGGTGTTTCCTTTGTCATCGAACACCTGAACGGCAGGTGCTTTCGATCCAATTTCGAGCATGATTGACTCCTATTCATCGTTGAACAGTGAGAAGAACTTCGATCTTGCCTCCTCCTGTTTCCTGATGCTTTCCGTGTCGGATGATTCCTTCATTACAAAGAACTCACAGTAGTTGGGCAAATCCTTGTAGGTTACACGCTCTTCAATATCTTCCCTACACTCATGATATGCATTCGGATCATAGAACTTGCAATTCAAACAGATCTTGAGCGGCTTGCCACAGCTGGAACAAACCGAGGCATGCCCGATGATCATGGTGGAGTCTATTTCCTTACCACAAAAATGACAACTGCTCATAGCGCTTAGTGTACCAATGAGCCGTCAGGGTAGCAAGCAAAATCGCTCAAGGTTCAGTTGCGTAGCGATAACTTTTCTCCGTAGATTGTGATTTCATCCTCCTTGTAACTCTCTTTCAGAGGGATGATCCGCTTACCGTCTTCGGTGTATCGTGGTATCACATGGATGTGGAGGTGGGGCACTTCCTGTCCTGCCGCAGCTCCATTGTTGATCACGATATTCGTTGCATCGGCACCAAGGGCAGTTCTCATCATATGGTCCAACCGCTGGACGATCCGCATCATGTGTCCGATCAAATCCAGGGGACACTCGCCGATGGTGGGATACGGTTGCCTCGATATGACCAGGGCATGTCCTTTGTTGACAGGAGCGATATCAAGTATCGCGACACAAAGTTCGTCTTCGTAGAGTTTGGTCGAGGGAATGTCTCCATTGATGATTTTTGTGAAGATTGTCTCCATTGAATCCTCCATTTGCACCGATTGTAGCAGTTTTCCCGATTGTCTTCCATATGGAATTCTTCGTGATTTTCTCACAATTATATAGCCGGGAAAGGATTGAACAAATCATCATAATATACTAGAATCCGTTCGGTACGCTGGTGATGAACGTACGTGACCCATAATCCCAAGTTGTTGCAGAATCTCGTTTTGGGCTGGGATATGTAGCTAATCCAACGATATTTTACGACCGATTGCTGGCGGGCTTCCGGGAAGCTTGCTGTTTCGGCGACATGAAGAAGAGGAACTTGTATGTCTGAAATTACAAAAATGAGAAACATCGGAATCAGTGCCCACATCGACTCGGGCAAAACAACCCTTTCCGAGCGTATTCTCTTCTATTCCAATAGAATCCATGCGATCCATGAAGTTCGTGGAAAGGATGGTGTCGGTGCCACCATGGACTCTATGGAACTTGAGCGTGAGCGGGGAATCACGATTGCTTCCGCTGCCACCAATGTCACTTGGAAGGGCCATCCGATCAATGTGATCGACACTCCGGGACACGTCGACTTCACCATCGAGGTGGAGCGTTCCCTTCGTGTGCTTGATGGAGCGGTCCTTGTACTCTGTTCAGTGGCCGGAGTCCAGTCGCAATCCATCACCGTCGATCGCCAAATGAAGAGGTATAGGGTTCCCCGTATCGCATTCGTCAACAAATGCGACCGTACCGGTGCCAACCCCTATCGTGTCAAGAACCAGCTTGTTGAGAAGCTCGGTCTCAATGCGGTGCTCATGCAGATTCCCATCGGACTCGAAGATCGTCTTCAGGGTGTGGTGGACTTGGTGACCATGAAGGCCATCTACTTCGATGGGCCGAGTGGCGAGCAACTCAGATATGAGGAGATTCCCGCCGAGTTGAAGGATGAAGCCGCCACCAAGCGCGAGGAAATGCTGGATGCGGTCTCTCTGGTCTCCGACGAATTGATGGAGGCCATGCTTGAGGACAATGTGACCGAGGATCTCATTCTCAAGGCTGTCCGCAAAGGAACTTTGGCATTGGAACTCGTTCCCGTATTGATGGGTTCCGCCTACAAGAACAAAGGTATCCAACCCTTGTTGGATGCGGTGATCAACTACCTACCCAACCCGACTGAAGTGAAGAACACCGCCCTCGACCTCGACAACGAAGAGTCCGATGTGGTGCTCAAGGCAGACGAGAGTCTTCCTTCCGTGATTCTCGGCTTCAAGCTTGAGGATGGGCAGTATGGTCAGTTGACCTACATCAGGATCTACCAAGGTAGGGTCAAGAAGGGTGACGAGTTGATGAACACCCGCAGTAGGAAGAAGTTCAAGGTCGGTCGATTGGTCCGCATGCATGCCAGTTCGATGGAAGACATCAACGAAGCGGGTGCGGGTGATATCGCAGCCCTCTTCGGAATCGATTGTGCCTCGGGAGACACCTTCTGCCATCCTTCGTTGAATTACTCAATGACCTCGATGTACGTGCCGAAACCGGTGATCAGTTTGGCAGTGAATCCTGTCGACAAGAAGTCGGCCGACAATATGGCGAAGGCCCTCAACCGATTCACCAAAGAGGACCCGACCTTCAATACCTATGTCGATCCCGAATCGAACCAGACGATCATCCAAGGAATGGGCGAGTTGCACCTTGAGGTCTATGTCGAGAGGATGAGGAGGGAATACAAGGCCGAGGTGGTGACCGATAGACCCGAAGTCGCGTATCGTGAAGCAATCAGCCATCATGCCGATTTCAACTATACCCACAAGAAACAGACCGGAGGATCCGGTCAGTATGCGCGGGTTGCCGGATATATCGAGCCGATCGAAGAAGCGGAAGATGCGAAGGAATACGAGTTCATCGATCAGATCAAGGGTGGAGTCATTCCCACCGAGTACATCCCCAGCTGCGACAAGGGATTCCAGATGGCGATCAAGAAGGGGACCCAGTTGGGATTCCCGGTTGTCGGTGTGCGTGCGGTCATCAACGATGGTGCCTACCACCCGGTCGACTCGTCTGACCAGGCGTTCCAGACCGCTGCACTCAGTGCCTTCCGTGAAGCCTATGACCGGGCGAAGCCGGTGATTTTGGAACCTGTGATGAAGGTTGCGGTCGAAGGTCCCACCGAATTCCAAGGTAATATCTTTGGCAGTATCAATCAGAGGAGAGGAATCATCATCAGCTCCTCCGAAGATGGTGCGATGTGTACCGTGGAGGCGGAAGTGCCCCTCTCCGAAATGTTCGGTTATTCCACCGTGCTCCGTTCACTTACCCAAGGAAAGGCGGAGTTCACCATGGAGCTCGCCAAGTACAACAGGGTTCCCCAAAGTGTGAGTGAAGAGCTGAAGAAGGCGTACGAAGAGAAGAAAAGGAAAGAGCAGTCGAAATAACCTGCAATAGTGTTTGGAATGGGAACCGGTCTCGAAAAGGACCGGTTTCCTCGTATGAAGGGGCAATCCAGAAGTTTGTTTTGCCGTTTCGAAAACCATGATATACTGTAATGACATCAACATCTCGGAGGATGCGTAGTATGGAAATTCAAGAATTAAATGCTTTGAGCCCGTTGAGGGCATTCGACGAATCATTGAATGGTGGTCTGGGAAAAGGAAATCTGGGAGTGCTCGTCTCACGCCACGGAATCGGAAAGACCGCCTGTTTGGTGCATCTGGCAACCGACAAGCTTTTCAGAAATGAACACATTATCCACGTCTCCTTCTCCGGCAATGTAGAACATGTGATCAACTGGTACAAGGAAGTGTTCAGACAGATCAGCGAAAACAGATCTTTGGAAGATGCCGCGGCCATCTACAACGATATCCTTGCGAATCGGGTCGTGATGAATTTCAGCCAGGAGAATGTCACGATAGAAAAGGTACTTTCCAGTCTCGAAACCCTTATCCGACAAGGATCCTTCAATGCCGATGCGGTGATGTTCGATGGATACAAGCTCACTGTGGCAACCGAAGAGGATGTGAGGAAAATCAAGCAGTTCGCGATGGATATGAGACTCGAAGTGTGGTTCTCGGTTTCACCGGTCAAACCAGATGTCGAGTTCGATGAAAATGGAGTACCGAGTACTATTCTCAAGTATGAGGAATTGATCGATGTGCTCATCGGATTGCGCTACAACGAAGCGATGGACAAAGTCCTCATGACCTTGGTGAAGGATGGTGAACAATTGGATCCGAAGCCTATGAGGGTGACTCTCGATCCGAAGACTATGCTGATTTCCGAATAGATGATGAGGAGCCGGGTGTGAACCCGGCTTCAATTTTCAAACCCACTCGTCCAAGTATTCTTCCGATTCAGTTGGAATCGCTTTGAGAAGGACTGAGGCCTGTGCGATGATCGCCTTTCCGGAACCGACATCATCCAAAAGGTTTTCCGCGGTTTTTGCCTTCACTGAAATCCTATCCACCGGAATAAGCATCGTTTCTGCGATCGAATCGCGGATTGATTTGATGAACGGACCGAGTTTCGGTTTCTCCAAGATCACCGTCGTATCGATGTTCACCACTTCCCAATCGGAAATTTTGTCCATCACAAGGCGCAACAGTTCCATACTCGAGACATCCTTCCATCTTTGGTCGGAAGGAGGAAAGTGGGTCCCGATATCGCCAAGGGCTGCCGCTCCCAAAATGGCATCGACAATGGCATGGATCAACACATCCCCATCTGAATGTCCCGATTCACCAAGATGGTGGGGGATATGCACACCACCGATCATCAAAGGACGATTCTCCACCAGACGATGGATATCCCATCCTGTCCCGATTCTCATGACTTCTCCTTATGGAGCGGGAAATCCTCAGCAACAGTGATCTTGCGATTCTCGCTGTTTCCCATAGTGGTTCCGACGAATCCACCGAAATCGGTGAAAATTTCCGTATCGTCCATATAGATGCGATCGATGGTTGCAGCCTTGCGGTGGGCTTCGAGAATATCGGGGAAGCGGAATATTTGGGGTGTCTGGATGGTCACCTTCCCATTGCGGTCCTCATGACCGACAATTCTTCCCTCATGATCGATTGTCTTCACTGCATCATGGATGGGCAATATCGGGGCGGCACCTCCAAACACGGTCGCCATCGCCAGTGTGGAGATGATCGTTGCTTCAGAGACCCAGGGACGAGCTCCATCATGGATGAGGGCATACATTATGTTGGGAGCGAAGTGTTCCAACGCCTCCAGTCCATTCAACACAGATTCTTGTCTCGTGGGTCCACCCTCCACCAGTTGTACCGGGATGGGGGAGGCAAAAAGAAGATTGTCGAGGGCAACTTCGGTCTCCTCCCTCAACCCTTCGCCGTAGGTGACCACCACGAATTCGAGATTTGGTATGGAGAAGAAGGGTAGTGCGGAATGGTAGAGAACACTTCTATCATCCAGTAGAAGGAATTCCTTCTTGGTCTGGGATGAGGTCGAATCATTGAAGCGGGTACTGGTGCCGGCAGCGGTGATGACGACACCATGTGGAGGAAACGACACTAGGAATCCTTTCCCTTGGGCTCCCGTTCGAGTTTTCCGAAGATCATCGCTTCGAGTTCCTCTTTCGGCCTTCCCAAGGCGAGTGCCGATTCATCGATAAGGATTCTCAGGGCATTGTCGTACAGTTTTCGTTCCTGTACCGGCAATTCCTTGATCTTGCTCCTGTGGTAGAGAATTTGGACAACCTTTGCGATCGATGCAATGGAACCCTCTTTCAAAAGATCCACATTCATCTGGTAACGAGCTTTCCAATCGACTGGAACCTGTTCCATCTTGTTGGAAATACTCTGTATCGCAGAGAGTGCTTCCGAAGCATCCACGATGCCGCGAATACCCAACTCCTCGATCTTGTTCACAGGAATCATGACCGTCATATCGGAAATCTCCAGAAAAATCTCATAGTACAATGAGGTGTTCCCACGGAGAGTCTTTTCCTCGATCTTATTAATGACTCCAACGCCTTGGAGAGGATAGACCACATGGTCCCCCAATGAGAAATTCACCTGCTTTTCTGAAGATGCCATGACCACATTATACCTGAAAAACGGGTTGTGAACAAGTATGGCAAATAATGTGTATTTGCGGTATATTTTCACGATGAACAAAAAGATACGATATAGCGGAATACTTCTCCACCCAACTTCGTTGCCCGGACAATATGGTATTGGTGAATTGGGTGATGAAGCCCGAAGTTTTGTGGATATCCTCACAGAATCATCGGTAGGCCTCTGGCAAATTCTCCCTCTCGGTCCAGTCGGTTTCGGCAATTCCCCCTATGCGGTCCGTTCCGCATTCGCAGGAAACGAGTTCCTCATCAGCTTGGACACATTGGTCGATGAAGGATATCTGGATTTCGACGATGTCGTCGATACTCCCCATTTTCCCGAGGATTCGGTCGATTTCCCACAGGTCGAAGCCTTCAAATTCCCATTGTTGGTGAAAGCGGCCAAAAGATTCATTGTCCAGGACGAAAGCGATTCCCCATTCAGGGAATTTTGTGAGAACCAAAAGAAATGGTTGGATGATTATGCCCTCTACCGGGCCATGCTCGATCATTATGGTGATTCCCGTTGGTTCGAAGTATGGGACAAGGACCTTACCAGAAGAGATGAAAAGGCCATGAGCCATTGGAAAGAGGTGAAACACAAGGAGATAATGGTTTGGAAAGTACTCCAATACTTCTTCTTCCGACAATGGACAGCATTGAAGACCTATGCGAACGCCCGTGGTGTTGCCATAGTCGGCGATATCCCCATATTCGTGGCAGCCGACAGTGTCGATGCATGGAGCAATAGAAGATATCTCAAGATCGATGCGGAAGGGAAATCTTCGGCGCTTTCCGGGGTACCACCGGATGCCTTCAGCGAAACGGGACAGCTTTGGGGCAACCCCGTGTATGATTGGGATGCGTTGGAAAAGGATGGCTTCTCTTGGTGGGTGGAAAGGATGGAACACCAATTTTCCTTGAACGATATCGTGAGGATCGATCATTTCCGTGGATTCGAAGCCTACTGGGAAGTCCCTGCGGGGCATAAGACTGCTGAACATGGAACTTGGGTCAAAGCTCCTGGTGAGGCCTTCTTCAACACACTGAGGAAGCGTTTCGGTACTTTGCCGGTATTTGCCGAGGACTTGGGTGTGATCACTAGGGAAGTGGAACAGCTGCGTGATTCCAACGGCTTCCCCGGGATGAAGATCGCCCAGTTCGCCTTCGACATGCTGGGTCCCGGAAAGGTCGACCCCAGCAATCCGTATCTTCCCCATAACTACCACCCCCAATGCGTCGCCTACACAGGAACACACGACAATGATACGACCCGTGGTTGGTTTGAGAAGCTTGATGGCGGTATGAAGGACATCGTCCGAAGATACCTGAGTTGTTCCGACGATCAAGTGGTGTGGCATCTCATCCGTTCGGTGATGGCCTCGACCGCCCGGTATGTGATTGTTCCGATGCAGGATGTATTGAACCTCGGTGGAGAAGCCAGGATGAACAAACCTGGAACTTGCGGAAGCCCCAACTGGAGTTGGAGGATGCGTGGGGATGCACTGGGTGAAGCTACCGTGCACACATTGGAGGCGATGGGACAACCGTTCGGACGAAATGCAGCTTTCAAGGACTTGAACGACGCGCTGCAAAGCTGATCTAACGTATCTGCAAATATTTCAACGGGTGGATATCCAACATATTGTCGTACCATCCGGCGACCTCATCCGTTCGTACGGTGTTCGTGGTGAATCCGTGGAACATGGGAAAGACCGTGGAGGTACCCAATAGATATGTTTCGGCTTCCATGGCGAATTGCGTCCGCTTCTGTCCATCGTCGGCCGACATCGCCCGTTCAAGCAGTGCATCATATTCTGAATCGTGGAATTTGCCCAGATTGTAGCCGCTGTCGCCACTGAAGAGATGGAGGAACGCGAATGGATCATGAAAATCTCCGATCCAGGTGATGAAGGAAAAATCGTAGGGAGACAGTTCGGGATACCTCGAATAGGTACTCAATGGAACGCTGTCGATCACCACGGTGATTCCCAACTTGCTGCTCCAAATATCGGCTATTCTCTCGGCACTCTTGACTACTTGGGCACCTCTATGGACCACCATATGCAATGTTGGCAAGCCTGCTCCATAAGGGAAACCCTCTTCCTCCAGGATGCTGAAGGCTTCCGCCTCCGGATCCTTGGGCATGGTGGGTCCCGGAATGGTTTTTTGGGTATACCATGGCACCAGTTGTGAAGTGGGGAAAAGCTGTCCGCTGGAACTGCGGAGTTCGTCCCAGGGGATAAGCAACTGTAATGCCCTTCTTACTCTACGATTGGAATAGACACCCTCGTCGGAGCTGAAATAGTAAAAACCGGTTGAGTACTGTGGTGAGATGTGCATATCGGAGGGGTGTTTGAGCACTTCCCTTCCGATGAACGCCAATGCCCAGTGGATATCGCCATTGCGGTAGGATTCCACGATTCCATTCTTGTCCATGAAGGTGAAACGGATATGGTCACTGGGGATCTCATCATAGTCCATATACCAAGGATTCTTCGCAAGTAGTACAGACGATGTAGAAAAGGATTCGATCACGTAAGGACCGGAACCGACGATGGAGGTATAGTCGAATCCATCGCGTGGTTGATGTACCGAAGGGTGGATCGCCGCCAGTGGTTTCATACTGAGTAGAGAGGGAAGATACGGTGCTGGATGTTCCAGTTCTATTCTGATGGTGGTCGGTCCTGAGGTGGAAATACCGATTTTCGAGGCCGGTGAAGATCCTTTCCTATAATCTTCGACCCCTTTAATGCAATCCATCATCGATATGATGTAGGTGTTTCCCCCGCCCTCCCTGAACAGATCCAATAGATGAATCCAGGAGGAGATGATCGAATCCGCGGTGATGGGATCTCCATTCGAGTAGCTGAGATTCTCCTTCAACCGGAAGGTCCAGGTCTTTCCATCTTCAGAAACCACAACATCGCGAGCCAATGCGGGAATCGGTTGGGCGGTCTTGGGGTCGAGACTGTACAAACCCTCGAACAATCCATCGATAATGAGAAGGGAGTTGGCATCCGTTGCCCTGATAGGGTCGATGAAAAGCGTATCGTCGGATTCCAACAATGCGATGGAAAAAGTGTTTTGAGGGTCCAATGGAGGTCGTGATGGTTGTTCAACATCGGGAACCCCTCCTCCGAACAAGGGCAGGGAGGTTAAGCACAGCAACACCACGATGAGTGTCGACATCAGCTTCATTCCATCTCCTTCTCCAGCAAATTGGCGACATCTTCCGCCATCGATCTCATCTGCATCTCCATATCGCCCGCCTCTGGGAGGAGGGCCGCCCGTATTTCGGAAGGACAATACCTTACCCCTGGGAGCACGTGCTTCACCAACTCGATGAATTCGACCGAAAGCGAATCACTGAACACATTCAGCTGTCCGATTCTTCCCTCCTTCACATCGATGTCGAGAGTGATGCCTCCCCAGTCGAACCGTGCACTGATGCGGTGTGCGAATTGGGGTGATGTACCGAACCGCCACTTCCAATCGGAATACTGACGGTATGTTTCATAGAGTGAAGAGATCTTCGAGAGGCGTTCTGTAGTGAGGTCCTCCACCGTGGAGAATTCCCCGTAGGTATGCTGGAATACGTCGATAAGTGCATCACAGAGTCCTTGGTGGGTAAGGCTTGCATTGAATTCGGTGAGGTTAGCCACTCTGCTGGCGACCGATCTTACACCCTTCGACTGGAGTTTCTGTTTGTCTGGAGTCAAGTAGACGGGGATTTTTCCCATATCAGCATTGATCAGCAGGGTACCATGATGAAACGCCCTTTGTCCTGTCATCCGAAAGGCACTGCCGGAAACCTTCTTTCCCTCGACCAGAATGTCGTTTCTACCCGATTGTTCGGCATTGATGCCGAATCTTCCCAAGGCTTCGCTGATGATCGAAAAGTTCCGCTCCTTGTCGTATGTTCCCTTGGGAGACATGAAGGTGAAGTTGGTGTTTCCCAAGTCGTGGTACACCGCACCGCCACCGCTCTGCCTTCTTGCCAACACCACCCCATCGCGTTCCATCGCCTTCAGATTGCATTCGTTCCATGGATTTTGGAACCGTCCTATCACGATGCAAGGCTTGTTCCTCCACAGAAACAGCACATGATGATCTTCGGGAAACGTCTTGAACAACCAATCTTCTGTCGCGAGATTGAACCACGGATCGTGGTGTTCGGCTGTGAAAATGTTGACCTTGGGCATCACCCTCTCCTTCTCCCCATGTGCGTGTGACCAATGATACTGTGTTTACACGGCGCTGGCAACAACCTATACTCGATCCATGAATATCATTCTCTTCGAACAGATGCCCCTTTCCAACCGTATCCCGACCGATGATTTCAGGGGACAACATATAAGGAAAGTGCTCCACCTGGCTACCGGCGATACATTTACCATGGGAGTCGTCAATGGAGTGTGGGGAATCGCCACAATCACCGCCATGGGTACCGACGGGATTCGCTATCGCTTTGAAGAAAAGGGGAAGTCCGAACCATTGTATCCCGTTACACTTTTGGTGGCACAGGTTCGACCAATCTGCATGAAGAGGATCCTTAGGGAAGCGGTGAGTCTTGGAGTCCGATCCATCATGGTGGTGGGTGCCGATACCGCCGAACGTTCCTATGCCGAGGCCAAGTTGTGGTCAACCGGAGAGTATCGCAAATACCTGCTCGATGGAGCCATGCAATCGGGTAAAACCGCAATTCCCCAGTTTTCAATGGTGGATTCGGTCGACCTCGCATGTCGAAATCCAGATCAATGGCAGACCCGGTTGTTGCTTGACAATGTCACCGAAGGAGAACCGCTTTCCCAGCTTCAGAGTCCGGCAACACCTGTCGTGCTCGCCGTAGGACCGGAAAGAGGTTGGTCGGGACGGGAACGGTTGGTCTTCGACAACGCCGGGTTCAGCCACCACTCGTTGGGAACCAGGGTCCTTCGCACCGAAACGGCATGCAGTGCGGGCTTGGCCGTGCTGATGGGAAGAATGGGGATTCTCTGACAGACCACGATTGAGCTGTTCTCCATTTTATGGCAAGATGGAAGCTCCCAAGGAGGAGTGTATGGCGCATTGTGTGGTTCCGGAAGCTGAAGCGATACTCGACAAGGAATTTCCTGTTCTTGACAAGGGTTTCGTCCGACTGGTCGATTACCTGGGTTCCGACTCCAGGATAGTCCAATCGGCCAGGGTTTCGTATGGTGAGGGGACCAAGAGTTTTCGTCAGGATAAGGGACTCATTGCATATCTCATGCGCAATGACCACACATCTCCATTCGAACAGGTGAATTTCACCTTCCATATCAAGATGCCTATTTTTGTCGCACGTCAGTGGATCAGACATAGGACCGCCCGTGTGAATGAGATATCCGGCCGTTACAGCGTTATGGCGGATGAAGCGTATGTTCCCGATTTGCAGCATATCAATCTGCAAAGTGAAGACAACAAACAGGGTCGTGCCGACACTCCCGTCGATCCCGATTTGCAACGTAAGGTTATCGATCTTTTGAAGGAAGACCAAAGTCGTGCATTCGATACCTACCATGAATTGCTCGATCTCGGTATCGCACGTGAGCTGGCCCGTATCGATCTCCCCTTGAGTCTCTACACCCAATGGTACTGGCAGATGGATCTGCACAATCTGTTTCATTTCCTGAAGCTTAGACTCGACAGTCACGCCCAGTACGAGATCCGCGCATATGCCGAGGTGATCCTTGCGATGGTGAAGGCGGTCTGTCCCATGGCGTGCGAAGCCTTCGAAAGGTATGTGCTTGGTGGAAAGGTGTTCTCCTCCAACGAAATCGATGCGATGAAGGCCATGCTCTCCGGCAAACCCTGTCCCCTTTCAGGCAGGGAAAAGGAATTGTTCGACGAGAAGCTCAAGTGAAAATTCTAGGCCGATTTACGCAATCGCCATCTCTTCCTACGCTTGGCTTTCCGCTTTTTTCGCTTTTGTGTGTTTGTGGGAATGGTTTCCACTTGGGATAAGTCCGGCTTCTCCATGAGTTGTGCGGGATTGTCCAGATACTCCTGCAGGACCTGAATCGATCGGATGAAATAGAATCCATCGGCAATCCGCTCGTCTACCGATACTCCGATCTCCATGGTATCGATGTAGGAGACTTCTCCTTCCTCATCATAGACCCGTTTTCGCTTCAACATTCCCATGGTGAGGAATAGTGATGTGGTTCCCCATTCGTACAGGTGGTGATGGGGGCTTCCCATCAGACTGATGCTTCCCAAATTGGCCACGAATGCGGAAGCATGCAATCCATCCGCATCCCTCAATGCTTTGGGAGCCCATCCCTTCACATCGAAGAAACGTATCACGGATACGATGAACCGGAGCAACCATTTTGGGAAGTGGAGGAAAAACTCGATCGCAGCATCGGTGTCGTTTCCATCACCTCCATTACGTGAAGCCTCAATCGTATTGTTGATGATCGATGCGATCTCGGGGAACGTCATCTCCGGTTCAAAGTAGACGATGGAGGTATGTTCGGGAGCTTCGTCGGTATAATCCTCCTTCACCACGAAGTTCAAAGACAACTCGTTCCTCTGCCAACAATCATAGTTCATGATAAAACGATTGAGCTGGGGCCTTGTAGCGATGGTCCTGAGCAATGCGGCGAGAAACAGTTCGAACACACGGTACTTGTGGTCACCTGGATCGTCATGGTTGAGTTGCTTGATGAATTGTATGCCATTGGTGAGATTCACATTGAATTGATGGTACACGACCGCATCCGATCGCTTCGGCATGGCAAATGGGAGTATTCGTTTGAATGGAGGCAATCCCTCCACGAATGTTGCGTCCGGTCTCCGTTTCATCTTTTTTCTCTACAAAAACTATCCAATTGTCAATTATCGTCATTCGTGTACCTAATGTCAACATCGATCAGGTCGATACCCACTTTTCGCAAGTAGTGCGCCTTCATGTCCGCTTCGAATGAAGCGTTGTCGGAATATGATCGACCCAATACGGGTTCCCACAATTGCGGAAGCTCCATGCACAGGTAGAAGAACGGTCCCCCCATGGTTTTCCACTCCACTGGAAAACAGTTGTAGGCATGGGAGAAGAGATTTCGTTTCACTTCTTCGGGATAGGAGTATTTCCCAGCTGATTCGACCAGTTCCATTTGCAGTATCCTACTCGGTCGACCCGACTGCCTCAGTTGCCGCAACACTTCCTTGGTGAATGTCAACGTGCCAAAGGAGACCATCACCACTTCTTCCTTTCCGAACATGTTCGTGATGGTTTCCACCACCTTTCGGTATTCATGTTGCCAACCGGAGAAATGGACCATCGGATGAAGGTGGAAACCCACGAGGATTCCGGCATCGGCCGCTTTCCTTGCGGCAGCCAACCGAGCCTCGAGCGAGGCACTCTTGTGTTCCTCCTTTGCAATGATCGTTGGTGCGTTGAGTGACCATGTGGCAATCATATTTCTGGGAAACTTTACTGTATGGATCCAATCGGTCCTTCCCGACTTGGTCTTCAACTCCACCACTACGGATGGATGGGAACGAGCGAAATCGGCAAGTGCATCGAGGATTCCATGTTCATTTCCCCACATCAGGGAATCGGAGGATTGTCCTGTCCCAATATGCCATGTAGCTTCGGGTAACTCCAAATGTTCCAACCTTGATGCGAGATTTCCAGTGAAGACGATCTCATTCTTATGATAGAAGCTCTGTATGGAGCAATAGGAACATGCGAACGCACATTGTTGCACCGCATCAAGGGTGAGGAGATTGCAGCAACGGGTCTTCTCACCCGAAACCGGGCACGGGCAGCGGCCGAGCAACTTGTTGTCTTGAAGTGTTTCGACGTGGGTGATTTTTGTAGAAAGGGTAGGTTTTGCATGAAAGTCCCTGTATTCGGTGGGTTCTCTTCTTAGTACGGAGATCTTTTCCATGAGATCACCGATGATTGCCTTCAACCGAGCCTTCCCTTGTTTTCCCGATCCCGCGTCTTCATCCCATAGTGAAGCAATCGGTCCTTGGTTCCAGATTGAGAGATCGATTGCCTGTTCGATGAGTATTCGCATCTGTTGATGAGTTATCCTATGCTTTGCGGCCATCGATTCAAGAAACTCCCTGTCGCTTGGATTGAGTGCCGAAGCCAAGGGCAATAGTGGTGGTGAAACCGGTTCCTGTAGTGCTTCCATGTGGCCATTGTAAAGGTATTGTTGCATTTTCATCAATCGGAGGCTATGCTGTTGCGAGTATGGAAAGTACACCCAAAGAACAGGCCAAGGCACTTCCTCATCTTCCCGGTGTGTATCTGATGAAGGACTCGTCGGGAAAAATCATTTATGTCGGGAAGGCGAAGGATCTCCGCAACAGGGTCACTTCCTACTTTCTGAGTGGAAAGGATGTGAAGACCACGTTTCTCGTAAGCAAGATTGCGAATATCGAGTACATCATCACCGGCAATGAATACGAAGCCCTGGTGCTTGAAAACAATCTCATTAAGAAACACAACCCCCACTACAACATCTCACTCAAGGACGGGAAGAGCTATCCCCTCATCCGCATCACGAATGAGCCCTTCCCCAAGGTCTTCAAGACCCGTCGCATCATTCGGGACGGATCCGAGTACTACGGTCCCTATCCCGATGGGAAGAGTCTGGCACAATACCTCGATCTGATTGAAAAGATGTTTCCCTTGCGCAAATGTGGAATTCCTCTAAGGAAGCGCTACAGTCCATGCCTCTACTACCATATCGGGAGGTGCTGTGGGCCATGCGCCGGCTTGGTGACCGAAGAGGAGTACGCACGTCATATTGAAAAGGTGCGGGCATTTTTGCAGGGAAAGGACGATGATCTTATCCGACAAGTGAAGGAAGAGATGATGGGGGCCGCCAAGGAGAGGAAATTCGAGCTTGCAGCCGAGAAGAGGGATTTGCTCATCGCATTGGAATCGGTGACCAAAGCACAACAGGTACAGGATTTCTCCACTGAGAGTCGCGATTATGCCGCTTGTGAGATGAGGATGCACTTGGCGACCGTATCCATCATGCAGATCAGGGATGGGAAGCTCATGGGCAAAGCCCTGTACCGAGCCGAAACCTTTGGAGACGAAACCGAGACATTGCTCAACTTCCTTACCCAGTACTATGGCGATGGTGGCAATATTCCCCAGCAACTCTTCGTTTCCCACGATATCGATGTCTCTTTGGTGGGAACCTATTTCTCCCAACAACTCAATGTACCCACGGTTGTTGCGATACCCACCGAAGGGAAACATTATCGTGTCTTGCGGATGGCGGTGGAAAATGCCGCAAGGGATGTGGAGAAGCGGCTCAAGAGCAGGGAGAACCCCGAGGCACTTGAAGAACTCATGGAGGTGCTCGGTTTGGATAATCCTCCCAAACATATAGAGGGTTTCGATATCGCACAGCTTGCCGGCAAGTATACCGTCGCCTCGTTGATTACCTTCGAAGACGGCAATCCCGACAGGAAGAATTACCGCAGATTCAATATCAGGAGTCTGGATGGGAGGATCGATGATTTCGGGGCGATCAGGGAAGCTGTCACCCGGCGGTATACCCGACAAGTGAAGGAGAAGCGCCCGCTGCCCGATCTTATCATGATAGATGGTGGTACGGGACAGGTCCATGCCGCGAAGGATGCGTTGTCGACCTTGGGCTTGGACGATCTTCCGGTGGTGGGACTGGCCGAGCAATATGAGGATATCCATTTTCCGGACGAACGACCTCCACTCAGATTGCCCGAGTCCTCGTCCGCATTGAAGGTGCTGCAGGCGGTGAGGGATGAAACCCACCGGTTCGCCACTTCACTGAATCAACAGCAGCGTTCCAGGGAGGCCACATTCACTCTATTGGAGTCGATTCCGGGTGTCGGTCCTGCAAGGAGCAAGCGGCTCATGCAGACTTTCGGTACACTCGATGCGCTTCTGTCGTCATCACCACAAGAGATTGCGACACAGGGCAGGATTCCTTTGCCTGTAGCAGAGAAGATCCTCAAAACTTTGCATCTGTAGCGAATTCGAGGATTTCCAAAGAGGATGGACGAGCCCCTTGTGCCATCATGATGATGCCAATCAACTGTTCCAGTAGAAGCGGCTGCAGTTCTGTCCCGTATTCCCTCGTCATGATATCATATTCACCGATACGGGCAATGATCGAGCGGCAGCTTTCAAGGGGATACCGTTGTGCCGCATCGGAATAGATCAAATGGTCCTTCTTTCTTCTGAGCGGAGCGGGTTTTCCCATCACCTTCACCTCTTTCACCGCCATATCCCAAGCAGTACCCATCTCCAACAGTTCCTCGAGCGATACCAAACGTCTGAATTGCCACAGGAGTCCAGAAAGTAGGGGTACCGCATCTCCTTCTCCAGATCTGATTAGGGTATGGAGGATATCGAGCACACGGTTGTAGCTACCACATGCCATCTGTTCGAAAAGTGAAAAAACGCTTTCTTGCCTTGTGTGTTCAATATAACGTTCCACATCACTTTCAGTAACGGTGTCCTTTTCTTCCCCCACAAGGAACTGCATCAACTGACGCGAGGTGGCCCTCAATTCCTGTGTGGTGTTCTCCACCAATTCCAGCAGCAGGTCGACCGCATCACTGGTGATGGCAAATCCTTCCCTCGTGAAAAGATCCCTTACCCACTGTGGCTTGCGGTTCTCGAACATCTCCCAGAATATCTTCGTGTGCTCCTTCGGTATGAGTGAAGAGAGTTTGTTGGACACCGAATTGGTCGAACTGATGATCACCAATGTGGCCGAGTCACTGGGATGCTTGAGATAGTCCACGAGTTCCTTGATTTGGGCAGACTGTAGATCCTCCGCCTGACTCAAAATCACAAGTCGATGGTCGGAAAAGAGGGAGTTGTTGTGTAAAGCGGTGAATATTTCTCCATTCAGGGTCTCAAAAGGATAAAAACGATGTAGCTCCGGTTCAGCACCGAACTCATCCCGCAATCCTTTGCGGATGGCCTTGAGATGGATTCCCTTCTCTCCTGTTTCGGGACCCAAGAGGAGGTGTACCCTTTTCCGTTCAGTTCCCATAATCCCTGATGATCATATGGAGTCGACCCAAGACAGTAACATCCTTGGAGAAAATCGATCCATACTTCGAGTTGGCGGGGCGCAATTCGATCGCATTGCTCGTAAGATAGTATTTCTTCAAGGTCACCATATTCTCTTCCCCAACACGCACCACCACGATCTCCCCATTGTTGGCCGTATTCGATTGTCTAATAATCGCAAGATCCCCATCGAGGATACCCGCATCAACCATGCTGTCCCCCTCCACATGGAGTGCGAAGTAGGGACCTTTCCCGGTAACCATGTTGGCTGGTACATGCAGTTCGTATTCCCTATTCTCCTCGGCGAGAATGGGAACACCGGCGGCGGTATTTCCCAACACGGGAATAGCGATCGTTTCAACCGTCGGTGCGGTCTTGAATCCCACCACGCCCGTGGAACGGGAGATGCCCTCCACCGAATGGATGGCACCTTTTCTCTCCAGAGCCTTCAAGTGATCGTGCGCTGCCTTCACCGTAATTTCGAATTGTTTGGCGATGTCCCGAACCGCAGGGGCATAGGAGTTGTGCTCGATGTACTGTTTGATGAATTCGAGCACCTCGTTTTGTCGTGCAGTCAGTTCCTTCACATCATTCTCCTATTCTTCGAACCTATTCAGGAAGAGTTGTTCGATCGCATCGGCCGCCTCCTCCTCATCTGGTCCGTCGGTGGAAATGGTCAATCGTGATTTGTAGGCGGCACCAAGAGTGATTATGCCCATGATCGACTTTCCATTGATCTTCATCCGATCCTTCTCCATGTAGAGATTGGATGAGAACTTATTGGCGATCTTAACGATCAATGCCGCTGGACGGGCATGGATTCCCGCGCGGTTGAGGACCTCGACTTCACGTACGACCATGGTCAAAATGTCTCCTCGTTGTTGTAATACAGATTCCTTGCCGACTCGCTTTCCAGCCACTTGAGTACACTTTGGTCAAATTCCTTCGCGGAATAGTACCCAAGCTTTTTCAATCGTTCGTTCCTTGCGGCAGTTTCGATGATAATCGGTACATTCCTCCCAGGTTTCACCGGGATTTCGAGTTTCGGTACCGCGATACCCAACAGGGTTTCATAGAGCTCTTCTCCAACCCTATCGTAATTCTTGTTGGAATCCCATTCTTCGAGATGCACCAGCAGTTGTACCTGCTTCTTGTCCCTAATGGATCCTACACCGAAGAGGTTGGCAAGGTTCAAGATTCCTATTCCCCTGATCTCCATATGGTGTGCAAGCATGGGATTCTCTCCACTTCCGATAAGATAGGTATCGCTGATGTTCCGCAACTTCACCGTATCGTCACTTATGAGACGATGTCCCCTTTCGATCAATTCCAAGGCGGTTTCGCTCTTACCCACACCACTTTCTCCGGTGATCAAGACACCGATTCCATAGACTTCGACCAGTACTCCATGGATGGTCAAAGTGGTGGCGAATATTTCATCGAGCATCTGTATGAGGCCTCGGGAGAAGTCGGCGGAACCGAGTCCGGTCTGCAATACCGAACAACCCGAGCGCTCCGCCATCTCTATGAACCTGAGGCTGGGACGTCCACCGTCACAGAATATGCAGGTTGGAATCGGATAGGAGAAAAGACGCTCCAGCGAAGCAAGGTTGTCCTCATCCTCAAGCTTCTTCAGGTACTCCTGTTCACCACGTCCAAAGACTTGAATGCTCTCATGACTGAATGCATCGAAGAATCCACTGAGTGGAAGTCCGGGACGACTGATCTTTGAATTGGTGAGTTTACGCGACAACCCGCTTCTCCCCGCGATGCAGGTGAGTTGAAGGTGGTTGTGTTCCTTCAGATCGAGATCGAGTAGATCGAGAATGGAAAAGTCGACCATGATGCCTCCTCTCGCACTATATCATATTTTATGCGGATATGTGAGCGTTTGTTAAGTAGTTCCATCCTTTCCAGGGAACAAAAGACCCCGGAAGATTCCGGGGTCTCTGTCAGATTATTCTTCCCAAAGGGAAATCAAGGTATCAATGTTCCTGTATTTTGCCTTTTTCCTTCCTGGCAGTCGCCTCCAATTTGTCGACCAATAGTTCGATCCCTTCATACAACTCGTAGCAGTCGGTACTCACCATCTTTATCGGACCCCACGAAAAGTGGACTTTGCCATCAAGATGATAGCCTTGCCCGACATGCTCCTTGTTGACGGTGATCGTCAGATCATGGATGAAGTTCTCTGCGAATGAGAGCTTTTGGAGTTTCTTATCGAAAAACTCCCTCGTCGTGTCGCTCACATTGTAGTGGATTCCTCTGATTTCTAAATTCATAGGTCCTCCTTCGATAGATCGTATAAAAAGGATACGGCTGCCGATTGGAAAAGTCAAATGGAAAGGCCTATCCCTCAGCTCCTGCCCATTGGTACAAATTCGATACATGTTTCGAATATTTCATGGTATGATGAAAAAAGGCATGATCAAGCAAGGCACGCTGACTAGAAACATCATAATCGTGCTATTCGTAGCCGTGATCACTCTTTTTATCATTGATGCGAGTAAAATCGACATCGAACCGATCTGGGCTTCTCCTTCAACAGAACTCACTACCGGATGGACCCTACAGGTGGATGGAAAATTGCTGGATGACGATTTTCCGGTTCCATCCGTGAAGGCTTTCGAGGATGTTGAGGGGAAGGTCATCGTTATCTCGACGGTTCTCCCCGATGTGGGTGGTGAGGCAAACAACCTGTTGTTCAGAACTTCACAAAAGACGGTTCGGGTACTCCTCGATGGGCAGACCATCTACACATATGATGCAGCACTCGCAACACGACGAAACAAGGTTCCCGGGTACATCAATCATTTCGTGTGGCTTCCGGATAAATTCGCCGGCAAGCTGCTCGAAATAGAGACCGTATCGTATAGTGCCCGTACCGGGGGAACGTTCTATCCCGTCCTTCTCGGTTCCCGCATATCCGCAGTGATGGATTTGGTCCGATATGATGGACTTTCGGTATTCTTCGGTATCCTGATACTCATTACAAGTGTTGAAATATTCGTGCTCGCACTCACTCTCTTCAGGAATCTTGCCGTTCGCAAGAGTGCGCTCATGTTCGCTGGTATTGAGTTTTGTGCCGGTCTATGGATGACGGGAGGAAGCATGTCCGCCCAATTGATCGTACACAACCAAGTGTTGTTGTTCGTCGGTGGGATTGTGGCGATGTATTTGCTTCCGGTGTTCCTCACTGGATTCGTCGTGGAGATGTACCGCATACCCGAATCAGTCTTGCTTTCCAGGGTAGTGGGGATATTCCCCATCATGTGCATCTTCATATCGATCCTCCAGCTCATGGGTGTTACGACACACTACAAGTTCTTCACTCCATTCGCAATCATGTTGTTTGTGTATCTGATCTTGCTGATTGGTTTTTGTCTCAAGGCATTCCTCAATGGAAATAGGGATATAAAACAATTTCTCATCGCCATCGCATGCTTGATTGCGGCGGTGTTGGGAGAGTTGGTGTTGCTTCTCCTCCCGTACCATACCTTCTTCAATGCGCTGTTCTTCAATGTGGGTATCCTAGCATTCGGTCTAGTGCTTTTGCGACAAGTGCTCCATCACATCATGGTATATATCGGTCAGCGGGCCAAACATGAATTTCTGCTTGCGCAAGCCAATACCGATGGTTTGACTGGAGTGGCCAACAGAAGGTTGTTCGAAGAGAAGTTGTCCGAGTTGCGCAACAAGCCCTTCAAGGATCCTGTTGGATTGATGATTTTCGATGTGAATGATCTCAAGCTTCTCAACGATGAACAGGGCCATGTGGCGGGTGACGAATTGCTACGGCAAATAGCCAAAGATCTCGTACATGGGTTCAAATCGGTAGGAACCGTCTACCGCATAGGTGGAGATGAGTTCGCCATGATATGCAGCCCCTGTGATTGCGAAAGGTACACGGGTATTCGAGACCGAGTATTTGGTGGAGAAGCGGCGACTGCCGCAAGTCTGAAAAACCTGGCATATGGGGAGGCATTATGGATACACAGGAGAGACTACTCTTCGGTCGATGATTTGTTCAGAGTTGCCGATGAACGCATGTACAGTAAGAAACAGGAGATGAAGAGGGGCAAGATCAGGTGATCCTCTCATACGACGAGTCGATTTTCAAAGATTTCCTGTATTTGCTCACCGTGCGGCGTGCAATCTTGATACCCTTGTCAGCCAATTGGTCCGCAATCTTCTGATCCGAAAGAGGCTTGTCTCCGGTATGGGCCTCGATGATCTCCCTCACCATATCCATCACCGCTCGTTTCGACACTTCTCCCTCTCCCGGAACAGTTGTCTGCAGAGCCGAACTGAACAACTCCTTGATCGGTAAAATGCCCCAGTCGGTATCGATGTATTTCCCTTGGACCGCTCTGCTTATAGTGGTCTCATGCAAAGAAAGATCCTCAGCTATCTGTCGGTAGGTGAGTGGTTTGAGGTGTCGTGGGCCATTGAGGAAGAATGCGTGTTGGAACTTGAGCAATTCGATACCGATCTTCTTCATGGTCTCGCTACGCATCCGTATCTGGGTAATCAGCTGGTTGGCCGATTTGACCGCATTGTTGATATATGTGGTGGCCTCATCGTGTTCGGTGTCCCTTGGATCCGTTGTAAGCGATGCGAAATCGGAATCGATGGTCAAGGTGGGAAGATAATCGGTGTTCAAACGAAGCTGCAATTTCCCATCGATCTTCCGCACCATCAGATCCGGCACCACATATTGGATCTCGGAAGTATCGTACTGGAGTCCAGGAAACGGATTGAGTGTCTTGAGATATCGACAGATGTTGTCCACCGCATCCTCGGTACTTCCGAGTGCTTTCGCAACCTCTTTGATTTTATTGAGCCTCAAGAGATCCAAATGGTCGTATACGATTCTTGAGAAAAGCTGCAACTCCTTTTCGGAGAGGTTGTCGGCTTTTGCCTGAAGTAGCAAGGACTCCCGGAAATCGGCTGCCGCGATACCGGGAGGATCGAGACTCTGCACAATGGGTAGGGTGGACATCACCAGTCGTTTCATCTCTCCCTTCGCCAGATTTTCCGGAGGATTGCGGTGGAATCCATTGTGGTCGAGATTGCTTATGATGATCTTTCCCGCTTCATACTGTTCCTCGGATATTTTCAGACAACCGAGTTGTCGCAAAAGATAGTCCTGCAAGGTTTCGCTGGAGGTAAGCGTTCCCTCCAGGAACTGCTGGTTCTTGTCGGCGGCCTCTTGATCGTAACTGCCCGACAAGCGAACTGAAGAACGATATTGTTGCGGATCGTAGGAGGAGTCGTCACCAAGGTTGTCCTCCGGCTTGGTTCGGCGTTCCTGCTCAGAAATCCTTTCTATCGAAACAGAACGATCCACAGGGATCTCCAGCGCGGGGTTCTGCTCGATCTCGGCTTTTATCTTCTGCTGCAGTTCAAGCGTGCTCATCGCAAGGATCTCAAACGTTTGAATAAGCTGTGGTGAGAGGGTCAACTGTTGTTTAAGTGTCTGCTGCAGACCCAAAGATGGACTCATACGTTATCTTCCCCAGTAAAATCTTCGCCAAAATATATTCTACGGGCATCGTCATTACGTAACAATTCAGCCCTTTCTCCGCTCGCGAGGATTTCTCCTTCGTTGATGATATGCGATTGGTGGGTTATCGCCAAGGTGTCGCGAACGTTATGGTCGGTGATCAGGATGCCGATTCCCTTTTCTGCGAGAGACTTCACCAACTTCTTGATCTCGTACACAGCCTTGGGGTCGATGCCTGCGAACGGTTCGTCCAACAACAGGAAGAGTGGATTGCTTCCCAGGCTACGTGCGATTTCGGTTCGACGACGTTCGCCTCCACTCAACGTATATCCGAACTGTTTGCGTATCGCATCGAGCCCGAACTCCTCCAAAAGCCTGTCGATGGTAGTTCTCTTCTCATCTTGGGTGAGATCATCCCTGGTTTCCACCACCAGTTTGATATTGTCTTCAACTGTCAACTTCCTGAATATCGAAGGTTCCTGGGGAAGATAGGAGAGACCAAGTCGAGAGCGACGGTACATCGGCAATTTGGTGACATCACGGTGATTGAGCAAAATGGAACCGCCATCGGCTCTGATGAAGCCCACTATCATGTAGAACATGGTGGTTTTGCCGGCACCATTGGGACCAAGCAAGCCGATGATCTGTCCCGATTCCATCGACAGCGACACATCCTTCACCACAAGCTTCTTGCCGTAGCGTTTCGCGAGATTGTTGACCTGTAGCGTGGCAAGTGCCCGAGAATCATCCATTTACCGTTCCTTCGATACTCCCTTCCATTACTATTTCATCTGTCTCAAGGTCGACAGTAGTGACCGAAGAACGGTATATGTCCCCCTTCCAGGTGACTTCGGAATTGCCGATGAGTGACAAACGCATGGCTTCCCGATCGTACTCGATGCTGTGTGCACGACACACCATGGGGCCCGAGTCGGTGTGCCGCAAGAGTTTGGCGGCGATCTGCAACTTGAGCATACCTTCGCTGCGGCTGTAGCTGAGGTAGGCTCCAGTGGCCATCACTTCATTGTCCAAGTCCTGGATCTCGACCCATCCGTCGACAAGCAGTCTCTCGGTTTCCCTGTCGAAGGATATCTCATTGCAATTGATAACGATGTTGTTCTCGGTATCGGTGATCACCACCGATCCCTCTCCCACTATATAGCGGGCCTCGGGACCAATGAGTTCTATCCGTTCGGCTTCAAAACGAATATCGCCAACAGACACCAAGGCTCCTTGGCTCAACAGGATCGATTCCCGTCCTTCCCTCATCACGGCCCTGGTGTATCCCCCCTTGAAGGAAATTGGGGTTGCCGCAACGAGGAGTTCCATACCGCCTACGGCACACAACAGTATCAAGAGACTTGTGTACACACGTATTCTGCTATTCATACGTGAGGGTTCCCTCCTCGATCCGATCGAATTCGAAAGTCGCTGAAGCGAAGTCGCCACGAAATCCGGTTCCGCTCAGTATATCATGTTCATTCATGGTGATGGTGACCAATATCGACTCATCTGCCGATGCTTGTTTTTCTTCATTGTTCCAGTGGAGAGATTCGGCCGTTATGGTGAATTCATCGGGATAGTTGCGGATCTCGACACCCTGTTCCATGAATACATCCTTTGTCTCCGTATCCACCACAGCCGAACCGAACGATCCGGCGAATTGCAGCACTCCCGAGTTATTGTACTGCGTAAACTCGGCATCGGTGATGAAAGCCTGTTTGGCGTCCGAATATATTTCAATGAGCCGGGCTTCGATCCGAATGGGTTCCATTCCATCCAGACCCAACAGGTAGCGGGTAGTTTCAAGCCTCATGTCGGGAAACTCGGCAGGTCTATCGTTCACCATCTCCTCAGGCGCGAAAGAGCACGAAAGGAAGAGCAACAACGAGAAGAGTGTGATCGTGACACTGCCGACTCGTCTTCCCATATCCATCAATCCTCGTGTACCACCCGTGTGACCTCGGGAGTATATTCCTTCGACTTGGCCTTGCTGAATAGACGGCTTATTAGGAAACCTATCCCAATACCAATCAAACCGCTGATGATCTTGATCCCTTCTCCCGCCGATTGTGTGATCAATGTGGGAAGGTAATATCCCACTGGAAACAAAAGTATGGGAACAAGAAGAGCGATGAACCCTGCGGTGATGGCCTTTCCAGGTGGAAGATATATCTCCACCTTGTCTCCCACCGAGAGGTTTTCTCCGGTACCGTTGTGTGCGTTGAAAGTCTTGCCTTTGGTGGCACAAAACGATCCCGCCTTGCAGTTCGCACAGGTATCGGTTTCACACGATACCGTGATGATATCCTTATTTCGAATCGAAATTACCGAAGCATGTTCGTACATATGAAAAACTCCTTTGCCTAGGAGGCACTTTGTTGATCCTTAACCTCAACCGGAATTTTGATGGTTTCGATCGAGGTAGCCTTACCGGTTTCATCAATATCGACAGCCACCCCCTGCAACTCGATGCCATCCCAACATTCCTGGGATCTTGATGGCACTTGGGTGAGAAATCGTTGGATTTCGATCTCCGGATCGAACCCTCCGACACCACCGGCGCTGCCACAACGCCCATTGTCGGTTATGGTGGCCGTACCATGGGGAAGAATCCTTGCATCGGAGGTGATCACCTTCGTGTGGGTTCCTATCATGGCAGCCACCCTTCCATCGACGTGATGGGCCATTGTTTGTTTCTCAGCTGTGGTGGAGGCATGGAACTGCAGGCAAATCGCATCGGTATCGGGTTTCATTTTCTCCAAGAGCATATTCGCTCCCAAATAGGGATTGGCCAAATGGGTTCGGGGAAAATCTGAATTTCCGAGCAGATTGATGAATCCGACCCGTTTCCCCTTGATATCCATGATGCGATACCCTCTGCCGGGGTTCCCCGCAGGATAATTCGCAGGACGAATGATACGGTTGTTCTTGGCTATATGTTCCACCATATCCTTTTTGAAATAGGTCTTCTCTCCGGTAGTGATGAGGTCCACTCCAATCTTGAGCAACTGCATGGCATGATTTTTACCGATGCCGAAGCCATTGGTGGTACCTTCTCCATTTGCGACCACGAAATCTATCTCACGATCCTTCTTCAATTGCTTCAATCCATCGCGAAGAGCGTGGATTCCCGGGCGACCTACGATTTCTCCAAGAAACAGAATGCGAATATTCATGGCTATACTGTAGATGTCTTTCAAACCTTTTTCAAGTTTCCTTGTCCCCATCCCAAAAGCAGCCTACAATTGAAACAAAAGGGAAAGACATGATGACGACTCATATGAAAAGGAAGCTGCTCCAATTCTTGATGAATCGATTTTTTCTTGGTCTGAGAAAGATTCCCGACCAAAGAATGGAACCTACACAACCCAGCCTGGACCAGGTGACCTCCGGGATGCATCTGGATGAGAAGATCGACTATGTGTCCGGGGTGGAATCCTTCTGCGTCCGTCCGATCAAGCGAATGGAAATTCCTGCCATGTGGATGAGCGATGCCACCAGCGGCATACGTGGAGTGGATGCACCAGTCACCATCTTTCCCAGTGCAATCGCCATGGCGGCCACATGGAATCCTGATCTGATCGAGACATTGGGCCGAGCTCTGGGAGAAGAGTGTCGGGCCACGGGAATCTCGATATTGTTGGGACCGGGAGTAAATATCGCACGGATTCCCATAAATGGAAGGAACTTCGAATACATGGGTGAAGATCCCCATCTCGCCGGTAGCATCGCCTCCTCCTATGTGAGGGGAGTCCAATCGAAAGGTGTAGCAACCACAGTGAAGCATTTTGCCTGCAACAACAGCGAGTACGATAGGCACAAGTGCGACTCCGTAGTATCAGAGAAAGTACTTAGGGAACTCTATCTTCCAGCCTTCGAAGCGGTGGTTGCCGCGGGTACGGAAGGGGTGATGAGTGCCTACAATCCGATCAATGGAAGCTATGCAAGTGAGCACTCCCATCTGATTGAGGACATCCTGCGCAACGAATGGGGATTTTCCGGTATGGTGGTCAGTGATTGGAATTCCCTATATTCGACCGAGGGTCCTCTTTTGCACGGTGTCGACATTGAAATGCCGAAAGGCAAGTGGTTCTCCCACACAAGACTCAAGCAAACCATAGAAGCACATCCCCATTGGGAACCATATCTTGATCGAAAGATCGAACATATCCGTGGAGTAAGTGAAAGGATGGGAATTGCCGATAGACCCTTGATCGACGACAATTCCCCATGTGGAACCGCAGCACACAAATCCATCGCAGCCTCGGTTGCCTCCGAATCGATCGTATTGTTGAAGAACAAACACAATCTATTGCCCTTGAAAAGGAATGAAATCACGCATGTGGTGATCATCGGTTCCTTGGTGGCCGGGGAGCCCATCGGTGGAGGAGGGTCGAGTTTCATCAAGCAAGGAGAACCGGGTGCCCCCATCCATGCAGAAATAAAGGCACGTTATCCAGAAGTGCGGATCAATGTTTACCGTGGAAAGTGGTGGCGATCGGAGAAGAAGCGGAACCTCCTTGCGAAAGCCGATGTGGTGATTGCCACCGTAGGCTTCAACCATATCCATGAAAGCGAGTCGTACGATCGACAGTGGAGAATGGATAAAATCGATCGATGGCACCTCGACCATGCATGTTCATTAAATGAACATACGATGGTCGTCTTCCATGGTGGGGGAGCAGTGGAAATGTCCAGCTGGGTCGATACACCGCAAGCAATCCTGTTCTGTTGGTATTTGGGAGAAACCTCGGCAAAAGCAATCACCGATGTGTTGTTTGGTGAAACCGATCCCACAGGCAGATTGCCCATCTCGTTGGCACGAAAGCTGGAGGATTGGGAAGCGATGGAACACTATCCCAAGGACTTTGAGGAAATACGCTTATCGCGTATCCAAGGAGGACAAGGCAATCCACACAAACGGAACATATGGCAATTGCACTACCTGGAAGGCTTGATGGTGGGCTACCGCCAGTTCGCAACAGTTGGTCCAGAGCCTCTGTTTCCTTTTGGATTTGGTCTCACCTACGCCGAATTCGCATATGATGATCTCTCTTTACAGCAGATGCACGAAAGATGGAAGGTAACCTGTACGATCACCAATACTTCCCAGCGAAGTGGAACCGAAGTTGCACAGCTGTATATCCGACCACCGGTGGTCGACCGAAATCATCCCGCCATCCAGCTGAAGGGATTTTATAAGATACATCTATACCCAAAGGAATCGTCAATTGTGGAATTCCATTTATCTGCCAGGGCCTTTTCCGAATGGGATGGGAAAAAGAGTGCTTGGGCGGTTGTTCCAGGAATACATACGATAATCATAGGAACATCCTCAATGGATCACAGGCTCTCCATGGATGTCGAGATAAAAGATTCCCCGGACCATGGGAGGAATGATCCGGGGACGATAACGATATAACGAGAGAGAATCAGGCCTTCACCGCCTTGAGCGCGGCTTCATAATTGGGATGATCGGTGACCTCGGGAACATACTCGACATACTTGACGGTATTGTTCTCATCCAAGAGAAACACCGATCGTGCGATCAGTCCCACATTCGGCAAATAGGCTCCGAATGTATGGGCGAAATCACGATCCTTGTAATCGCTGACGGTGATCACGTTGTCGATTCCAGCCGCTCCGCACCAACGTTTCTGGGCGAATGGCAGGTCCATCGAGACCGTGACGACAGTCACTCCATCCAGACTTGCAGCCTCCTTGTTGAACCTCCTCACCTCCGCATCGCATACCGATGTGTCCAATGAGGGTACGGCAAGAATAAGTTTCCTACCCTTGATCTCACTGAGTTTGAACGGACTCAGGTCATTCTTCACCGCAGCGAAATCTGCTATCGTATCTCCCACATGTATCTCGGTTCCAGCCAATACAACCGGCTTGCCTCCAAATTTCACTTTCATACTCAACCTTCCTTCATATCGAATGATATGGCACGAAGATACCCACATATCGTTGCATCGGCAACATGATTTGTGTATTTCCCATACGTTGACAAAATCGTACCCCTTACGATATAGTCACGTAGTGCGCCCAGATGGCGGAATTGGTAGACGCGCTAGGTTCAGGTCCTAGTGGTGG
>CAYZJV010000011.1:0-60718 GCA_964478945.1 uncultured Spirochaetaceae bacterium
AGTGAGTTGCACCATGCTCGCAAGACGATTGTTGATCATCACCGAATTGTCGCTCATGCACAGTAGGAAAGTGGAGAGGAAGCCAGTATGTTTGCCCAGCAGTGAAAACAGTTCATCCTTCGGTATTCTGACCAGGCGTGTGGTACCCATGGAGACTATCGTATGGGGATGGAATGGCTTGGAGGAGAAGATGATGTTGCCCCCTATGAGGCTGTCGGGACCGAAGTTGGCCACAGTGAACACCTCCCCCTCTTCGGAAACCCGTTCTATGACACAGGTTCCCTCCAGCAATATCTCGATGCCATCGCAGCGGTCCTCTTCCCTATGTAGTGTTTCCCGCGGCGAATACTCCACAAGGGAAATCTTGCCGCGTTCGATTACACACGAAACCGTACTGTCGTCAAGCGAGGCTCCCAGAGTCGTCAGTTTCAATTGTTCGGCACCCACCCTTGCTACTTTCATACCTGCTCCAAAGTGTAACAAATGTAACATGTGGGAATGGTGTTTTTGAAGTAGCATCGAACCCAAGGAGATACCATTATGCAAAGAAGATTGGGTTTGTTCATTCGAATAGGGTTCCTTGCGCTGTTTTTACTGCTCATGTTCACCGGTAGATTTCAACTCTGGTTGATGATCTATATCGTGGGAGTGGTGCTGTCACCCTTCTTCGGGAGGATCTACTGTGGGTATGTCTGTCCCATGAACACCGTCATGCGACCGGTGCAGAAGTTCTCCCGCAAGATTGGTCTGCAGAGAAAGTGCACACCAGCTTGGCTGGAAAGTCCGAAGTTGCCGTTCCTCACGCTCGCGCTCTCTTTGTTGGCAATGGTTATGGCAAAGAGCACAGCTGGTGTGCAGCTGCCCATACTGCCCATACTGTTCGGATTGTCGATTGTAGTCACCCTCTTCTTCAAAAGTCCCGTATGGCACAATGGATTGTGCCCCTACAGCATTCTTTTGAGATGGGGTGGCAAATTCGCCCGAAGAAGCAGAACCGTAGACCACGATCTGTGCGTCGGAACCAGACATTGTACCAAAGTCTGTCCTTCGGGAGCGATCACCGTATCCGAAGGGACCCACAAGGCCAACATCGATCCGGCATTGTGCCACCAATGTGAAGCATGTGCTTCCGTCTGTCCGAAAATGGCGATCTCCTACCGGAAGCACACGTAACGTGGTATACTGTCGAAAGCAATATCATTTGGGGAGGTATCCATGCATATCAATATCAAGAACAATGTGGATTGGGTTGGATTCATCGACAACGAATTGAGACGATTCCATGGCAGCGATTACTCCACCCACAAGGGGTCGTCCTACAACTCCTATCTCGTGAAAGAGGAGAAGACCGTACTCATCGACACGGTGTGGAGACCCTATGCCGAAGTCTTCGTGAATAATCTGGAAACGGAGATCGATTTGTCCAAAATCGATGCGATCGTCGTGAACCATGGAGAGGTCGACCATAGTGGTGCCCTGGTGGCGTTGATGGAGAAGATTCCCGACACACCCATCTACTGCACAAGCAAGGCGGTATCTTCATTGCAGGGACAGTATCACAAGCAATGGAATTTCCATACGGTAAAAACAGGCGACTCACTCGATATCGGCAATGGGAAGCAACTGGTGTTCGTGGAGATGACCATGCTCCATTGGCCCGACAGCATGGCCACCTATCTAACCGGAGACAACATCCTGTTCAGCAACGATGCCTTCGGACAGCACTATGCCCATGCCGGTCTTTTCAATGATCTCGCGGACCAATGTATCCTCGAATACGAAGCGATCAAGTATTATGCCAACATCCTTACTCCGTTCAGTGCGATACTCAAGAAAAAATTGGATGAGGTGATCTCCATGAATCTCCCGATCGACATCATCGCCACCAGCCACGGTTGCATTTGGCGTGACAACCCGATGCAGATCATCGAGAAGTACGCCGCATGGTGTTCCGACTACCAGGAGAACCGCATCACCATCGCCTATGATACGATGTGGGAAGGGACTCGGGCTCTCGCTGATGCGATCGCAGAGGGAATCGTCGAGAAGGATCCTTCGATTGTAGTGAAGGTGTACAACATTTCCAAGACCGACAAGAACGATATCGTGACCGACATCTTCCGATCCAAGATGGTGGTGATGGGATCTCCGACCGTAGGCAACGATATGCTGGGAAGCGTGGCCGGCTTCCTCCACTTCCTCAAGGAATTGAAGATGAAGCACAAGAAGGCGGCCACCTTCGGTTGCTACGGATGGACCGGGGAAGCTCCTGCGAAGATGGCCGATTTCCTTGCGAAAGCAGGCTACGAGATGGTGCATGAGCCGTTGCGCAACAATTGGAATCCCGATTCGGAGGTTTTGGAGAAGGCGCGTGAAATGGGTAGGACTCTAGCTGGAATGTGACCTGTCGGCGGCGATCAGGTTCCTCACCCCTTGGATGACGACCTCGATCGCCGTTTCGGTATCGTGGAAGATGGGATTGTCCATCCCCAATTTCTCCCTTTCCTGATTGCCGACCACGAAGAACTCGCTGCCGCAGCGAACCCCAAGATAACTCGCCACCACAAAAAGGGCGGCGGATTCCATCTCGCTGGCGAGAACTCCCAATCTCTTCCATGCCTCCCACTTCTGCTCCAATTCGTAGGAGACCGGTTTGGTCTCCGGAGAGTGTTGTCCATAGAACGAATCCTTGCACTGCACCACTCCGACATGATACCGTTTCCCCAGCTGTACGGCAGCCAACGACAGGGCTTGGATCACATCTATATGGGCCACTGCGGGAAATTCAATGGGGGCATATTCCCTGCTTGTCCCCTCTGCTCGCACCGCTCCCGTGGCCACCACGACGTCTCCTCCGGTCACATCCAGTTTGATCCCTCCGCAGGTTCCCATACGAATGAAGGTATCGGCACCACATTGGTACAACTCCTCCATCGCAATCGATGCCGAGGGTCCACCGATTCCGGTACTGGTGACACTCACCCTTTCTCCATCGAGATAGCCGGTGTAGGTGACATACTCGCGGTTGTCGGCGACCAATTGGGGATCATCGAAATAGCGTGCGATCTTGGCACACCGTTTGGGATCTCCGGGCAAAATCACATACCGTCCCACATCCCCCTTCTTGAGATGGACATGGTATTGCAATCCACTTCCTTCCATATAATCGGTCATGGCACTCTCCTCTTCTCAGTATAGCTCGATATAGGTTTTTCCGTAACCACCATCCTCGGGTCTTGCATAGTAATGGTTCGCGACTTGGGGAACTTTCCCCAGATATTCATGGATTCCTTTGGCCAATATTCCGTCTCCCATGCCATGGATCACCGAAAAACTTTGCATGGAATGGACCAATGCTCCTTCTATCTGGATCGACACCGCCTCTATGGCCTCGTCCAAGGTCATCCCCCGCACATCGAGTGTCGGTCTTGGAGAAACCGATCGTGATTCATAGGACACCGAAACCTTCTTCCTTTCCTTCGCCATCTTCGTCGACAGCGGTTTCAAATCCTTTTCATCCATGGGAAACTTCATCGGTCCGATCGCAACCAACCATTTTCCTTTCTTTTCCTTGCGAACGATACGACCTTCCCTTTTGTGAGGTCCGGCAAGCACATCCATGCCCACCTCGAACACATGTTCCCCATCATTCTCCTCGGGCAGGTCCTCCATCTCGTCAACCTTACGGCGACTTTCCGATTCCTTCTCCTCCATGGAAGCGATGAATCGCTTCACTTTTCTGGTCTTCTCACGGGTGATCTCGCCTTCACGCAACTGGGCAACAAGATTTTCGAGTTCACTGCGCTTTTCCGAGATGAATCTGGAGAGATCCCCGATCTGTTCGTTGCGCAACAGTTGTTCCTGCTGTTTCAGAGAAAGTCTCTTGAGATCATTGCGGCGGATATCCTCGCCCAGCTTGCGGGCCCTGGCGTCGAGAGCCTGTTCACGCAATTGTGCCTCACGCCGCTTCTCCTCCAGTCCCTTGATGATCGTGGATATCTCCATCGTTTCGGAACCAAGATAGGATTGCGCGCGTTCCAACACCTGTTTTGGCAATCGCATCCTTCTGGCGGTATCGAGGGCATGGCTTTCACCTGGAAGGCCACTGATCACCTTGAAGGTCGGTTCATGGGTCTCGCCGTCGAATTCCATGGAGGCATTCAAAAGGTCGGGATGCGCATAGGCATACTGTTTGAGGACCCCATGGTGGCTGGTGACCAAAGTGAGCGCAGCGTGGGATACACAATATTCTAGTATTGCCCTCGCGAGTGCCGATCCCTCCACAGGGTCGGTACCACTACCGAGCTCGTCGAGTATCACCAGCGAAAAGTCGTCGCAGGACGAGAGGATCGATCCTATCCTCTTCATATGGCCACTGAAGGTCGACAACGATTCCTCTATCGATTGGTCGTCCCCTATGTCGGTGAATATGGTTCGATACATGGGAAGTACGGTCCCCTCGGCAGCAGGGACAAAATAGATCGATTGGTGCATGAGGGCAAACAGCCCCACTGTCTTGATGGTTACCGTCTTGCCCCCTGCGTTCGGTCCGCTGATCACCACCGCCTTGATCCTCCGATCGAGCTCCAAGGTAATCGGCACCGCCTTGTCGCGCAGCAACGGGTGTCGTGCCTGAAGGAGTTTCACCGATCCCTCTTCGGAAATGGCCGGTCGAACGCAGGCATGCCGCTTCGCATATCTCCCCCTGGCATACAGTCCATCGGCGAAGGCAATCGCGGGCAGCAGTTCCCGCAGGATATCGAGAACGGACCGTACCTTTTGGGTAAGCTCGGCCAAAATCCTTGCTATTTCGATTTCAATCTGCTGTTGTGCCATCACCACGAGATTGTTCAGCTCAACGAGGCGGTACGGTTCCATGAATACGGTGGCTCCCGAGGAACTGGTACTGTGTACTATGCCTGCGGTTTGCGACCGGTTGTCGCTTCTGACGGGCAACACCACCCTGCCATCCCGATACAAGGGTTGGACATTCATCGAATCACCCTGTTGTTCACGAAGAAAATTCTTGCTGTAGGTTTGTCGTTCCGCACGTCTGCGTTCAACCTCTTTGGTGAGTCTGGCTATCGCGGGATGTGTGCTCTTTACCGTACCGGGACTTTCCAAGGTGGAGAAGATCTCCTTCGCCACTTGTGCAAGACGATCATCGAACGGTCCGAACAGTTCCATCGCGGGACGCGATTGTCCTTCACCTCCACTCTCGCCGGGGAATTTCCGTGGTGTCCTGCAAAAGGAGACGAATGTTCGGGCGGCTTCAATATAGGTTCCCAGATCATACAACCGATTTCCATCAAGTGCATGTGTGGGGATCACCAACTCTTCCAGAATATCGTCGAGATCGGGAAAAGAGACCGGTTGTCCAATTCCGTAGGTTGCGATTTCCATAAGATCCTCGACGATATCCTGCCTTCTCGACAGTTCATCGGCATCGTAGAGGAATACATCCGATTGCAGTGCATGGCGACCCTCGTTCGAGAGACACAGTTGTTGCACTTCATCAAGTATGATGTGGTGGCCCAAATCGACCAAAGTTCTTCCATCCATTGCAAATCACCGTTTGTTTCGTTCCCAACTTTCAGGTCTCTGTGACAATGAAGCGATCATCCTCACATAGCTTTCATACCTGTCGTGGTGGATCTCATGTCGTTCCACCGCTTCCCTTACGGCACAACCAGGTTCGTGGATATGGAGGCATGGATTGAACATGCAGTCCCCCAAATATTTCCTGAATTCAGGAAAGTTTGACGAAATGGCAATAGGATCCACATGTGGTATCATCAGTTCCCGCATTCCCGGGGTATCGACCACCAAGAGACCATTCGCATCCAGCATGACCGCATGATTCGTGGTATGGCGACCCCGCCGATATTTGTTGGAGATGTCTCCAATCTTCTGCACATCACGATTCCCCAACAAGGCGTTCACCACAGTCGATTTTCCCACTCCAGACTGTCCCACGAAGGCGACCAGCTTACCCTCCAACCGTTTTCTCAATGCCGCAATTCCTTCTTCGTCAAAGGCAGACATGGCAAATATCCCGTACCCCAATTCACCATAGTGGCGGAATCGTTCATCCATCTCCCCGCTGAACATGAGATCACACTTGTTCAACACGATCATTACGGGTGTGGTTCCGGCACATACCAAAGCCCTATCGACGAAGCGGGGCCTGAAAGGAGGATCATCGGTCGATGCGACGAAGACGATCAGATCCATGTTGGCCACCAAGGTCTGGTTGGTACCACGTTTCGCATTCCATCGCGAAAAACTGTTGCTTCTCTCGAGACGATCAAGTATGAGTCCTTCGTTTCCTTGGTGCAAGGTATAGACCACATGATCGCCGACCGCGATGGGATTGTAGGAATCCTCGACATCCTGCAGCACTTTTCCCTTGATCCGACACGAGTGGAGGGGAACGAGCCGCCCCTTCCCGATCGAATCGATCGGTACCACCGAGTAGATGTTGTTGATACCTCTTGTGACGATCCCCACCTCTTTTCCCATGGAGGATACTCTAACGACAATCGGAGGGGAGTGCAAGCAATCTGCTTTACACCGTCACTCCTATTTGATAGGCTTGGTCCATGTTCAAGTGTGTGCCATGTGCAGTCGAAGGTTGCCGCCGTTATGCATTGGAGGATATGTACACATGCCTCCATCATGCCCAGAACAGCGAAGAGGTTCTCAGATCGTTGATCGCCTCGATCACCGACAAGCATCGACACCGCGATATCGTGATGACCGATGTCAGGCTCAAGGATGTCGATTTCTCCAAAGTGTATTTGACCACCAGTGATTTCGCCCGCTGTGTGTTCGAGCATGTCGATTTCTCCAATTCCAAGGTTCAAGCCTGTTTTTTCGATTTTTGTCTTTTCGAAAACTGTACCTTCGATGGCAGCGATGCCCGCCATTCGGTGGTAGCGGGATCGAAACTCATCGGTTGTTCCTTCAAGGACACCCTGCTCATCCATACGAATTTCATGGGTGTGGATGCCATCGATTGCGATTTCAGTTCTTCCGACCTCTACTACTCCAACTTCTCCTCCTCCCATCTGGTGAACACCAAATATATTGATTGCAACCTGAAAAATGCCGATTTCAGGTTCACCGATCGGGACAATGTCTCCTTCAAGTATTCGAACTATGAGGAGGCGAGTTTCTCGTAATACCATGAAAGTATTTTTCCACTTCTCCCTGAACGAGTATTCCAACACCTATCTCATTGGTCCCGAGGATGGGGGCGATGCGATCCTTATAGATCCAGGCCATATCGATATCGAGCTCATCGAGAGGATAGAAGGCAATCGCTTCAATATCGCACACGTATTGATCACGCATCGGCATGAAGCCCATACCAAAGGATTGGGTACGCTGGTGAAGATCTACAACCCCAAGATCTATGCCGGCTCACCAAAGGTTTTCGACATGCCTGTGATCAAAGTGAAGGATTGTTCCATCATGGACCTCAGCGGCATCACTGTTGAGGCGATCCAGATACCCGGACACACCATCGATTCCTTCGTCTACAAGATTGGAAATGCCCTGTTCACAGGGGATGTGCTCTATGCGGGGAGGATCGGAAAGACCGCGGGAGTGCTTGAAAAGGCCCTGTTGCTCAAGGGGATCAAAAAACGACTGCTCACATTGGATGAACGGTTCCTCATCTTTCCCGGTCATGGAACGATCTCGGCGCTGAAGATAGAGAAGCTGTTCAACCAGGAGTTGATCGATGCCATGTCGAGTGACGATCTTGCCCAATTGAGCCATCCGAGCGTACTTACCTGAACGGCAGGGCCTTGCCGTAACGAACCGCATGCATGGTCGAACAATACAACGGAGAATCCTTGTACCGGTCAAGTTCCTGCAAATAACTGCTGCGGTCATAGTCAATCCGTACATTTTGGGAGGATACGTCCGAACCGATGTCCAACAAGGTATAGGAGGGACGGGGGTCTCCATCGAAGGAAAACCCGATTGCGCCCGGATTGACCATACGCAGTCCTTCGATCGAATCGTCTGCCGGCATATGGGTATGTCCACAACAAATCGTCCGATACCCCTCTTCCCATAGCTTTGTTATCAAAGGCCCCTCTTGTGGCAACTTGTCGTTGAAGTGGTGTGGGCTGCCGTGGCAGAAGGTGATGTGCCGATTCCCGATGACCAACGTATCGGAAATCGGCAATTGCGCCAACCAGGATTTGGATGCTTCATCCAGTCGATTCCCACAATCGACGGCGCAATCGAGGATCTGCTGTTCGAGCGCATTTTTGGGTTCGAATGTTTCGATTTCATCCAGATTGGCATCGGTATTGCCCTTCACCACAACAAACGGATCGAGCTTTGCCAGCATTTCGACACATGCTTCGGGATGCATCCCCATGAACACCAGATCGCCGAGAAAGATATGTCCATCGACTCCCCTGTTCGCAATATCGTCCAATACGGCTTTGAATGCAGCTGCATTGCCATGCACATCGGAGAGCAGTGCGAGACGTATCATGTGGGTAGCCAACCGCCTTCACGTTGCTTCAACACTTCCCTGAACCGCTCGGGCATGGGAGCGGTACACAATAGGGAGGTATGCGAGACCGGATGGATGATTCGCAACGAGAGTGCATGCAACATCATAAAAGCATATTGTGGGTTTTCCTTTCTCTGACCATAGATCGGGTCTCCAAGAATGGGACACCCCAGATGCGCGAGATGAACCCTGATCTGGTGGGTTCTCCCGGTATGGAGTCGCAGCCTGACAAACGCCATGTCATTCCACTGCCGCAATACGAGGTAATCGGTGCGGGCATGCTTCCCCTCGCCCTCCTTCCCCACTCGGAACCTCTTCCTATTCACAGGATCGCGTATGAGTGTGGTGTCGATATGACCTCTTCGTTTGGGCATCCTGCCATGCACGATGGCGATATAATATTTTTCGGTGGAGCGTTCGGCGAACTGTTGGGAAAGTGCGGCATGCGCAGCCCGGCTTTTCGCAATCACCATCACTCCCGATGTATCCTTGTCCAAACGATGGACGATACCCGGTCTCATCGTGGATTCCTCATCATCCTCATCTTCACTTTCGGAAGTGGTCGAAGAGAAGAATTGGGGACCATAGCGGAACACCAGTGCATGTACAAGGGTATTGTCGTGGTTTCCCGCACCGGGATGGACCACAAGCGACTGTTGCTTGTCGATCACAAGGATGTGGTCGTCCTCATACAGGACGGAGAGAGGGATGTCGCGGCCCTCGATGGTATCGAAGATTTCTTCCATCCATCGCACTTCCACATGATCGCCACCTTGAACGGATCTACTTTTTTTCACCGGTTTTCCGTTCAAGGTGAATATGGTCCTTGCATCCGAAGAAGCAGAACGGGGAAATGATCCGTCGTGATGGGCAAGCCAGCGGTCGATCCTTTCCGATTCCGTTCCTTCGGGAACGTCGCATGCGAGCAGGTGTTCACGTATTGCCATCAGTCTTGCATCTCCCCAATGATATAGTCGGCGATTGCGACCACGATCGACAACGTCCCCGCCACTGCCAGCAGGGTAAGGGATTCCCTCATTCCATCGTTCGAGATCGAAGGTGCTCCCAATGAGGTGGCCGCACCATAGGAGAGGTTCACCAGCGCAAAGGTGATGGGCAACGAACCGAACGCCAACGTCTCGGCACGACGCAACTTGATGCTCCACAGGGGGAACTCGTTGGCATCGTAGGGCACATACTTCACATCGGCTGCGAATATGGGGATGGTGAGCACCACCACGAGCAGCACGACTGCGACAACCCGTTTCATCGATACTCCCTCCCTCCGAAAATCGCGGTACCGATTCGGACCACGGTGGATCCTTCCTTGATCGCCCACACATAGTCCTGGCTCATTCCCATCGAAAGTGTGGCGAAGGAGAGATGGGGAAATTCCTTCTTGCTCTTCTCGGCGAGTCGACGGAGATCGGCAAATGCGTTCCTCACCGTCTTCTCGTCATCCACAAGCGGTCCAATGGTCATCAAACCACGTATCTCGATACCAGGCAATCCGGAAGCCTCCTCCAGAAGTGTAAAATATTCCGTTTCATCGGTAAATCCCGATTTCGCTTCCTCGCCACTGGTATTCCATTCAAGAAGGATCGGCATTGTCTTACCGATCCTTTGGGCCTCCTTGCTGATCAAACGGGCCAGTCGCAACGAATCCACCGAATCGATCGCATCGACCGCTCCCACCACTTTCCTGACCTTGTTCGTCTGCAGATGTCCAATGAGATGCAACTCATACCCATTCCTCTCTTCGGGAAACTTCGCGAGGATTTCCTGTACACGGTTTTCACCAAACAGCTGTTGGCCATTGGAAACCGCCTCCTCGACCGCCTCATAGGGGTGGGTTTTGGAGACAGCCATGAGCTGAACCGTATCTTTTCTTCCACACGCTGCAAGAGCATCCCCAATCGAGGCATGGATATTCGCCAGCCGTTGTGCCATACTCGTCATTTGCGCTTCTCCTTGCGTTTGTTCCGCCACTGTTCGATATTCTGTTTGACCGATTGCAGTTGAATTTCCAATTCATGCGAAAAAATTCCGGGGAATGCATCGAGAATTCGTTTGCCCGACCGCCGCAACTGTTCGGTCAACTTGTCCATTTCACTGTCCAAGGTCTCCACCAGTCGATGTCGTCCCTGGGCCAACAGCTCCAGTCTCGCATCCAACATAGTCTTGAGTCGTGCCACACGACCCAAACGATCGGTGAACGAAGCCATCGAGAATATACTCGCTGTGGTATCGATTGCCATCACCAAGAGCATAACCGATGCTCCTACCGACCGCAAGCGTTCGGGAATCGCTTCCATCATGGTTGCACACCACGGGTGTATGAAAAAAACCACCAGCACGGCAAGCACACCGAACAAAGTGGAATTCAACATACAAACCCTGCCGGCAATATTGCACCGCCTATGGCTATAATCCCACAGTTTGACTCCGAACAGCTTCTCCAAAAGAGTGCCGGTGAAATATTCGATCAGCGACGTCACCACCATCGCCGACAGGAACACTGCCAATGGATTGCGGGTGATCGTTTCCGAAAACACCACCATGGCGATCGCTCCAAAACCGTACACAGGAACATATGGTCCATAGAGGAATCCACGGTTGACGAATCGCCTTGCGGGAAGACTGCAATAGACCACCTCACAGAAATAACCGAGTATGCTGTAGATGAAGAAATACCATACGAATCGTTCAAATTCCATCATTGCCAGGTGTCCGAGCATGCGACGTACATCATGGAATCCTGGTACCCAAGGGCGTTCGAACGGTAATAGTGGTGCAACGGTCCAGCCTCATGACGCATGCCGGCTTTCTCCATCACCCTTCCGGAGGCGGGGTTGTTCGTCGAATGGCAGGCTTCGAGACGATGGAACATGGCAACGTTGAAACCAAAGTCCAGCACACAACGCAAGGCTTCGGTCGCATATCCTTGGTTCCAAGCCGAACGGGTGAGGCAGTAGCCCAACTCCCCCCTGTTGTCATGCATGCTGGTGATCTCGATACCGATGGAACCGATCACCACCAGATCCTCCCGCCTCTCCATTGCCCAATGGAAAAACGGGGGACGTTCGGCACTTTTCATCCACAAGTTGATGATCCGTTGTGACTCTTGGATCGTTTCATGGGTCTCGAATCTCAGATAGCGGGTCACCTCGGGATCGCTCGCCCAAGAAAAGAGTGCCCTCGCATCATCGGTGATGAACGGACGAAGCAGCAACCGCTTCGATGTGAGGATGGGGGAACTGATGTGTTTGATGTCACTGTCGATCATGTGCCAATGATGGAAAATCGCAGGAGTGATGTCAATAGAAGAGAGAAAAATTTTGGGGGATGCGGGATTTGAACCCACGACAGCCTGCTTGTAAGGCAGGAGCTCTCCCACTGAGCTAACCCCCCGTATTCGTAACGAAGATGAACCTACCATGGAGCGCATCCTTTGTCAACATCTGTCGACTCTTTCACGTTTGTGGTATGCTTGGAGACAATTCATACGAGGAGGAAACCATGGACTTTTCGCTATTGCATCCGGCCGATCAGCTGGTGATGATCATGGACAGGATCTATACCAGGGGAATGACCACCACCAGCGGAGGCAATCTCTCCATCCGCGACCATGCGGGCAATGTGTGGATCACCCCGGCAGGTGTCGACAAGGGTACGCTCACGAGAGGCGATATCGTATGCATCACCCATGATGGAAAGACCTTGGGATCGCACGCGCCCTCATCCGAATTGCCCTTCCATTTGGCCGTCTATGGAGCAAGACCCGATCTGCATGCGGTGCTGCATGCCCATCCCAACGCATTGGTCGCATTCTCGATCGTGAGGAAACTCCCCTCATTGCGTCTCTTTCCCTCTGTGGCCAGAAGTTGCGAAGGAGTCGCCATGGCTCAATACGATCTTCCCGGCAGTGGGCGTCTTGGAGAAAAGATTGCCGAGCAATTCGCCTCCGGTGCCGATATCGTGTTGCTCGAGAACCATGGTCTGGTGATTGGTGGAGAATCGCTCTTCCGGGCGTTCATGACGTTCGAGACGCTTGAATCGAGTGCCCACCTCGAAACGGTGGCCAAAAGACTTGGCACGGTGAGGGAATTGGAATCCAGCCAACTGGCCATCACCGAAACCACCCATCACCTTACCATGGACGATATTGAGTTCAACACCAGAAGTACGGAGGAACTTGCCGCACGCCGGGACATGGTCACCCTCATACAGCGTAGTTATCGTCAAGGTCTCTTCAATGCCACCAACGGCACCTATTCGGTCCGACTCTCGGACGGTTCGATGTTGATCACTCCGTACAACAAGGATCGTGCGTACCTGCAGGTGGAAGACCTGGTGAGGGTCAAGGATGGGATGAAGGAGAGGGGCAAGATTCCTTCCAGAGCAGTTTTGCTGCATGAAGAGATCTATCGTTTCCATCCCGGGATCAAAGCGATTTTGGTCGCCCACCCCCTCCATTTGATGGCATTCGCCATTACAGATGCGCTGTTCGACCCACGCACTATTCCCGAAAGCTATATCCTGCTCAGGGAGATCAGAAAGGTTCCGTTCGAAATGATCTATCGGGACATCGAATCGTTTGCCAAGGAATTGGACGAACGCACACCCGCATTGTTGGTTGAGAACGACAGTGTGATCACCACCGGCGATACGTTGCTGAAGGCCTTCGATCGACTTGAAGTTGCCGAAGCCACCGCAACGAGTCTCTACCTCTCCCGAGCCATCGGGGAGGTGGTCCATATCAAAAAGCGGGAGATCGGTGAATTGCACAAAGCCTTCGGATTGGATTGAAGATCATCCCATGGAGAACATGAACAATCCACTCGTGTGTGCCGGGGCATCCCAGTAGAAGGTGCCCTCGACGATATCGATCGCATCTTTAGTCATCCAGTGGTACATGGAACGGATGTGCCTATGGGAGAGATCGATCGTGAGATGTGTGTCCTCGAGCGACCGGTTGAGCACCAGCAGCAATCCATCCTTTCGGTGGATCCTTGAGAAGACCACCGTCGTATCGTCATACCATTCGGTATGCCACGTGCCATGGGCAAGCAGAGAAGAATCCTTGCGCAATGCACCCAAACGACAATACAGGGAGAAGAATCGGTCGTCCCACTTCTCACGGTTCCATTGCATGGGATACCGTGCCCCTTCATTGCTTTCCATCGTACCATCGAGAGCGACTTCATCCCCGTAGTAGATGCTGGGTACTCCCGGCATCACATAGAGCAACATCACGATACCTTCGTACAGGTTCCAATCGAATATCCTGGTATGGTTGTGCAACCTCATGGTATCGTGCGAGTCGATGAGATTGAATTGTCTGGATACCAATTGGTCGGGTATGGATGCAAGATGTTGTTCGATCGCCTCCGACAGTTCCTTGCCGGTAAGCGCCCTTCCCGTCTCGTTGGAATGTCCCCATTCACTCATCAGATAAGTGTCCCTCTGTCCATACCATCTACGCAACAGACGTCCCGAACCGAAATAATTCATCGCCGAGTCCCATTGGTCTCCCTGCACATAAGCGGAGGCATCCTCCCATGCCTCTCCTATGATGTAGGTCTGGAGGTTCTCTTCCTTCACCGCAAGCCGAACCTCTTTCCAGATTTCCCGGCACAATTGGTCTTCTCCATATCGTCCGGTGTCCGTTCCGACATCGAATCTCCATGCATCGATCGAAAAGGGAGGACGGAGAAACCTTCTGACCACCGAATCCTTTCCCCGGTACATCAATTCCCTCAATCCGGAACTGGAGTAATTCAACTGCGGTAGCGTATGTACTTGTTCCCAATACACCATGTTGCCTCTTTCATCACGATAATAATATCTGGCCTCGGTGGAATCGGGATCCGATTGGGCGGTCTTGAACCATGGATGTTCCGCACCACTATGGTTTATGGAGATGTCGAGCATGAGACGTATGCCCGCTTCATGCAATCGTGAAGAGAGTGTGGCGAGTGCCGAATCACCTCCCAGATGGTCATCCACATGGAAGAAGTCGGTGCAATCGTAGCGATGGTTGGTACAGGCGCTGAATATTGGGTTAAGATAGAGGGCCGTGATGCCCAGTTGCTTGAAATGTTCGATCGAATCGCCGATTCCCTTGAGGTCTCCATTGTAGAAATCGAGACAGTGCCCTTCATCATAGGATGGTGGTGTACTGGAGAAATCGAGTGCAATCGTTCGATGACCGTCGAATTCGTATTCACCCCGCTTCACACCAATATTCGGATCGCCTTTGCGAAACCGGTCGGGGAAAATTTGGTAGAAGGTGGATCCCGGTACCCAATCATCCAATACGATGTCGGTATCCAGGCAATGCATGAGCGCAATATTGGGATGAAACCCCTGTACTCCACCTCTGGTGACGAAATACCAGTCGTCTTCGGTACGGATTTGAAATGAAAAGAACCACCTCGCTTCATTGGCAGGTGGAATCTCGGCGGTGAAAATCGCCTGGGAACCTTCTTCATGCCTTGCGGTAGGGTAAAAATGGCTTTTCCCATCCCTTACCGCATGGCACAGCACCTCAAGCACTGGAGATTCGACGGACATCTTGACGGCCACCTCCACCGGTTGGTGCTTTACTATGGGAAAAGGAGCAATGAATTCGTCGCTCACACCACTTCTTATGCTCTTCAACCACATCTCCATAGCTTTACATCCTTGGAAAATAAATTATGTTGACCGGTTTAGAAAACCGGTTTACCATATGTGCGAGTATGGAATACGGACGTTGTTCCGTCAAGCCATAACATCATACTGAAAGTGGTTTGAAGGTAACCCATTTTCATGAAAAAGGAGTACGGTATGCACAAGAGTTTCGTTTGGTTGCTCGTGATGCTGTTCGTCATCCCCTTCTCGTTGTTCGCGGGAGGAGCTGCGGAGGCGGACAAAGGGTATGATCTCTACATCTACAATTCCAAGGGAGAGAATGCGGCGCAATTCGCCGAAATGGCGAAGGCCTATGAAGCCGAGACGGGATTGAGGGTAAAGACGTTCTCGATCGGTAGTGGTCAGGACCATATGGAAACATTGAGGGCCGAAATGAATTCCAGCACCATGCCTTCGATCTTCTCCATCCAAGGGGTGAAGGAGTTGATCGAGTGGTACCAGGGTGGTTTTGTGGTCGACTTCAATACGATCGAAGATCAGAAGTTCAGAACATTCGCCGATGCGATCGCACCATCGCTCAGATTGACCAATGACGGTTCCAACAGCTTCGGTGTTCCCTACAACGTCGAAGGTTACGGCTATATCGTCGACACCCAGATGGTGGCCGATCTGTTTGGACAAGCAAAGGTCGATTCCTTCATAGCCGATGCGAAGGCCTCCTCGTATGCCGAGTGGGAAGCGTTGGTGAAGGCCCTCGATGCCTATATCAAACGTGGAACCGCCGCAAGTGTCACATTGAACGGCAACAAGTACACCCTCAATGCGACCAAGACCGGATTGGCGAAAAATCTTACCGGTGTCTTCGCGGTCATGGGTGCCGAAAAGTGGACCTATGGTGACCATTTCATCAATGTGGCGCTCAATGCCGCCTTCGGCGATCCGAACGCCGCAGCGAATTCCACCGATGCCGATGTGGCGAATCTTCGTGGGACACTCACAGCCTATGTGAAGGCATTGGATCTCAAGACTTCCTATCTTGCAGGGATGAATGGTCCTGCGAAACGAAGTCAGGACTTTGTCTCTTCGGCCAACTACGGGTATGACCAAACCGTTCAGATATTCGCCGACCACAAGGCTGTGTTCTTCAAACAGGGCAACTGGGCCTACGGGAATATCGCGAATGTGAATCCCGAACAAGCCACCAGACTTGAATTCCTACCGGTGAAGATGCCGTTCCAGAATGCCGATGTCACTCTTGCCAACATGACGGTCAAGAAACTCAACTCATCCATCCCAGTGTTTGTTCCCAACTACTATGCGATCAACAGCATGGTTGGAGAAGAGGAACAGAAACGGGCGATGGACTTCCTCGTGTGGCTGAACACCAGTGAAACCGGGAAGAAGTATGTGGTCCAGGAATTCAACTTCATCCCGTACAATGCCGATCCGGCCACCACCCAGCTGCCCAATAGTCTCGGCAACTCCATCCTCGACTATATCAATTCGGGCAACATCATCGCAGCTCCCTACCATGGCGCTCCCGCCACTTGGTCCGGAGATGTCGTTGGCCTGAGGTTGATGGAGCAGTACATGACGAAGGCCGTGTGGACAGAACAGGATTACAAGGATATCGTCGACTACGCCATCAAGAGCTGGCAGGATTTGAACTGAACCGACAGGATGGTCCGGTCCGCGACCACAAAGATCGGTCGCGGACCAACCGTATCCTTACAAGCCCCATATTCCCAAGAGGAGACCAGTTATGGACATCTATCGGAAATGGTTTTGGCCGTTGCTCTCACCGGCGATCATCCTGTTCCTGCTGGTGATAGTATTTCCCTTCATTGTGGGTGTGTTGAATTCCTTTCTCGCGTGGAGAGGCACCTACTATTTCGATCCCGAGACTGGAGTCCGTGCCAAGAACATGTTCTCCTCATTCGTCGGTTTCACCAATTATCGTGAAGCGTTCAATGATGAAAGATTCATCCGTGCGCTGGTCTATACCATCCAGTATACCCTCGTGGCGGTAGTGGTGGTGAATATCGTCGGTCTGGGTCTCGCACTTTTGGTCACCAAGGTACGCAAAGGTGCGGGATTGTTCAGAACGGTATTCTTTCTTCCCAATATGCTTGGAGGCCTTGCATTGGGCTTCATATGGCAGTTCGTATTCCAGATCGTCTTCACCGATATCCTGTTCAGCCCCGAAGGACTGCTCCACATTCCGTTTCTCCGCTACATGACCCAGGACTCCACCAAGGCGCTGTTCGCGCTGGTGATCCTGAACGCCTGGCAATTCGGTGGATACATGATGATCATATATATCGCAGGGTTGCATAACATCAGCAAGGATTATTATGAAGCCGCCAGCATCGACGGTGCCTCCCCCATCAGAACCTTTCGATCCATCACCGTACCCATGTTGATGCCTTCCTTCACCGTGGTGTTCTTCCTCACCTTATCCAATTCGTTCAAATTGCTCGACCAGAACGTTGCCCTTACCGATGGTGAATTCAACACACGCCTGCTTGCCATGCAAATTCTCAGGACGGTCAAGGATACAGCTCCTCCCGATTACGGCAAGGCCCAGGCGCAGGCGGTGATTTTCTTCCTGCTCGTAGCTTCGATCACCCTCACGCAGGTGTATATGACGAAAAAGCGTGAACTGGAGTTGTGACATGGCCATCAGAGCACACGAAAGCGTCGCCGTAACCGGCGATACCAATTACTTCTTGAAAAAGCGGATACGGTTGGGAATCACGTATGTGGTGTTGTTCCTTGTCGCACTCTATACACTGGCACCACTTTGGTTCCTCTTCACCAATTCCTTCAAGGGACAGGCCGACATCATCCGCAACCCCTTGGGGGCACCGGCGAATTTCACCTTCGACTATATTGGGAATGCGATCGAACAGATCCATTTCTTCAGATCGCTTGGCATCACATTCCTCATCACACTGTTTTCCGTTGGATTGATCGTGGTCATCTCTTCGGTGGGAGCTTGGATGTTGGTGAGGAACAAGACCAAATGGTCCCAAGTGATCTTCATGTCGTTCGTAGCGGCGATGCTCATTCCCTTCCAAGCGATCATGTATCCATTGATCCAGTTTTTCGACTCGTTGGGATTGAAGAATGCTCCCGGTCTGGTGTTCATGTACGGAGGATTCGGTTTGAGCATGTCGATCTTCCTCTACCACGGTTTTGTGAAGGGAGTACCGAAAGGAATCGAAGAGGCGGGAATCATCGATGGATGTCATATATTCCAACTTTTCTTCCACATCGTGCTGCCGCTCCTCTCTTCGATCACGGTGACGGTGATCGTTCTGAATTCCATGTGGATTTGGAACGACTACCTCCTGCCTTTCCTCGTGGTGGGCAATTCCACCACCAAGACACTTGTGTTGGAACTCTATTTCGCCAGGATCCTTGCAGGTCAATTCGGCAACCCCTGGGAGTTGATTTTCCCAGCAGTCCTCGTTACGATCATTCCCATCATCATAATTTTCCTTTTCCTACAGAAATACATTGTGAAGGGAATCACCGATGGAGCGATCAAATCGTAACGGACCAACTGACCATGAAGCAAACAAACGGGCATCTGAAAGGATTCATAGCACGACTCGAGCGGTATTCCAAAGAATTGCGCTCATTGTACACATCCTTGTATCCTGAGCAGACTTTCGATCGTTTGTTGGAGATGCTGCGACTGAAATGGTCCGCCAGAGGAGATTCCATGTTGGCACTCGATGAACAACGCATCAAGAATCCCCATTGGTACCAGAATTCCGACATGATCGGCATGATGTTGTATGTCGACAACTTCTCGGGAACGTTCGCCAGCATGCCGGCCCGTCTCGATTATCTTGAGGAATTGGGGGTCACGTACCTGCACATCATGCCGGTGTTTTCCATGCCCGACACGCTCAATGATGGAGGATACGCGGTAAGCGACTTCACCTCCATCGACGAGAGGTTCGGCACCAATGAGGAGTTCGACCGCTTCACCGAAGCTTGCCATGCCAGGGGTATCAGCATCTGTCTCGATTTCGTGTTGAACCATACCTCCGACGAACACGCTTGGGCCGCAGCCGCACGTGAGGGGGATGCCGAATACGCCTCGCGCTATTTCATATTCAAGGACAGGAGCATGCCGGATGCCTATGAAGCGACGGTGAATGAAGTATTTCCCGTACTAGCTCCCGGCAACTTCACCTACAATGCCCATATGGGTAGTTGGGTGCTCACCACATTCAACCATTACCAGTGGGATTTGAATTACCGCAACCCAACGGTATTCATCGAAATGGCCTCCGCACTACTTCAACTGGCCAACCGGGGTGTGGACATCTTCCGCTTCGATGCCATTCCCTACATCTGGAAGGAATGGGGTACTTCCTGCAGGAATCTTCCCCAGGTCCATACCTTTCTACGCATGTTCCGCATCATACTCGACATTGTCGCTCCCGGAGCGATCATCAAAGGCGAGGTGGTAATGGCTCCCAAGGAAGTTGCCCCCTATTACGGCACCGAACAGGCTCCCGAATGCCACCTGCTCTACAATGTGACGCTCATGGTGGAATTGTGGAACAGTCTCGCGACCAGGGATACGAGGATGCTGGCATCCTTGGTGGAGACGATTCCCGACAATATTCCTCTGGGAGCCTGTTGGGTGAACTATGCCCGTTGCCACGACGATATCGGATGGGGATTCAACGAAGAGAAGGCTCGTGAGCTCGGCTACGATCCGTTCCAGCACAAGCGTTTCCTCATCAACTTCTATCTGGGCGCGTTTCCCGGCAGTTTCAGTCGTGGTGAATTGTACGAATCCGATCCCAAGACACTCGATGCCCGCAACTGCGGCACATGCGCCTCCCTTTGCGGTTTGGAGAAGGGACTTCTCGAACGGGACGAATATCAGCAGGAACTCGCGGTGAAGCGGATCGTGTTGCTCCATACCTTCTGTATGGCCACGAACGGCATTCCCGTCATCTACAGTGGCGATGAGATCGGTCAACTCAACGATTACTCCTACATCTACGATATGCACAAGGCCCGCGACAGCCGGTATCTCCACCGTCAGCCGTTCGATTGGGCCGCGGCCGGAAAACGACACGATCTCAGCATTCCCGGTTCCCAGGTATTCAGACGTATCCACCGTTACATGAACATCAGGAAGGGTCATCGTCTGATGGGTGCTTCGAACAAGCTCACCACCGTTTCCACCGACGACCATGGGGTGGTGTGCATGATCAGCACTCCAAGGGAACCATTGGATGAAGCCGATCTGATGGTGGTGATCGCCAACTTCACCGAATTCCAGAAATCTGTTGCGATCGACACCTCCAACACCGCTGCATTGCGTGAACATGCATGGACCGATTTGGCACAGGGAAAGCAAGTGAGGCTTGCCGGCGACCCCGTGATACTCGGCCCATATGAAATATTGCTGTTGACAAGGAGCATCTGAGATGGACGAAAAACAGCGCAACGGCAAGCGGGTCACGATCAACGACATCGCACGGATCTCAGGGTATTCGAAGACCGCGGTATCGTTTGCGTTCAACGATCCCTCCAGGATATCGCAGAAGGCCTGCACCACCATTTTGGAGGTCGCCGAACGATTGGGGTACTATCCCGACCCGTTGGCAAGGAAGTTTTCGCTTCAACGACACGAGAGCATAGGATTTTTACTTCCCCAACACATCCACTTCTCTTTCAGGAACCCCTATATCATGCAGGTGGTCGAGGGAATCGGTTCGGTGTGCCAGAAGTACGGCAATACATTGACCCTCATACCTCCCTTGAACGAGAGTGTGCTCGATGCGGTGAGGTGTGCGGCTGTCGATGGTCTGATCACCCAAGGGATGAGCATGGAGATGGGTATCGTGGAATCGATACGACAACGAAAATTGCCGTTCGTAACCATTGATGGGGTACCCTCCTCCGAAATGCCTTCGGTGAATATCGACGATATGGGTGCGTCGAGGGAAATCATGCTGAGGGTCCTCGAATACGGACATAGGGATATCGCAATCATCGGTCTCTCGGAAGTCTCCTATGAACGACATGCCCCGGAGAGCATCCAGAAATCACGCATGACCGGTTATCGGGAAGCGCTTCGGAGTTTCGGTCTCGACCTTACCTCAGAATCGATCACCATCCATACCGCCGAGTGCACATTGGAGGAGGGTCGCAAGGTTGCCGAACGGATCCTCCAACTGCCGGATCGTCCCACCTGCATCGTATGCATGAGCGATATCGTCGCCATCGGATGCATGTTGTACTTTTCCGATGAGCACATTGCGGTTCCCCAAGACATCTCGGTGGTGGGATTCGACAATATCGTGGAATCCTCGTTCATCATCCCACCGCTCACCACTGTCGACCAACCCGCTTCGGAAAAAGGCAGGAGGGCCGCGGAGATGCTCTTCTCCCTCATACGAGGAGAGAAGGTGCCGGAACGACACATTACCATCGTGCACAGGCTGCTGCAACGGGATTCGCTTGGTCCCGTGGGGGCCGATTATGAAAAGTCGTGAAGAGAGACATGCGGGAGTTCTTCTCCATATCAGCAGTCTCCCCGGACCTTTCGGCATAGGAGATCTCGGAGTAGAGGCCAGGGAGTTCGCTTCGCTGCTTCGTCGAGGTGGCTTCCGCTACTGGCAGATCCTCCCCTTGGGTCCCACGGGGTTCGGCAATAGTCCCTATGCAGCACGTTCGACATTCGCCGGCAACGAATTGTTCATCGATCCGAGGAATCTCGCTACGCTCGGATTGATCCACGACCATGAATTGTCCACCTGTGGGCGGCCCAATCGGGACAATGTCGATTACGATACGGTGATCGAGTGGAAACTTCCTTTGTTGAAGAGGGCTGCCATGCGATTCCTTGCACAAGGAACCGTACACTCGTGGTATCGTGGATATCTCGACTTTTGTCTTCAGGAATCCTATTGGCTGGATGAATATGCAGTGTTCATGACACTGTACGAACAGTACCATGATGCACGGTGGTTCAGTCATTGGGATCCGCTCCATGCGAAACGGGATAAGATAACGATGGCTGCTTTTGCAAAGGAACATGCCCAATCCGTCGGGATTTGGAAGGTGCTGCAGTTCTTCTTCCAATACCAGTGGCTGCAATTGCGCAATGATGTGAACCAGCTTGGCATCCGTCTCATCGGCGACATCCCCATATTCGTGGCTGCCGATAGTGTCGACACCTGGAGCAATCCCCATCTCTTCAAAACGGATGCAGGGGGAAAGTTTTCAGCCATCAGTGGTGTTCCTCCCGATTTCTTCAGTTCCACCGGTCAACTTTGGGGCAACCCGGTCTACGATTGGGAGGCTTGCAAGGCAGATGGATATGAATGGTGGATGAAAAGGTTCTCCAGGACACTCCAACATGTGGACGTGATCAGAATCGACCATTTCCGTGGTTTCGATGCCTATTGGGAGGTGCCTGCGGGAAGCAAGACCGCCGAAGCGGGAAGTTGGGTGGAATCACCGGGAAACGAATTCTTCTCCGCTTTGAAGAAGAAATTGGGTACCATTCCGATCATTGCCGAAGACCTTGGTGTGGTGACTCCCAGTGTCGAACAATTGCGTGATTCGAACGAATTTCCGGGAATGAAACTCTATCAATATGGGTTTGTGGTACAAGACGACGGTACACTCGACGGAGACGAGGAATTCCTACCCCACCACTACCCCTATCTCTGTGTTGCCTACACGGGTACCCATGACAACGACACCACCGCCGGTTGGTTCTCCTCAATACCAAAAGAGCTGCAAAAACTGGTGTGTGGGTATCTCGATTGCACTCCGAAAGAGGTGGTGCCTGCGATGATTCGCACATTGGTCGCATCCCATGCGAGGGATGTGATCATTCCATTGCAGGATATCCTCCAACTGGGTACCGAGGCCAGAATGAACACCCCCTCCACCTGCGGACCGCAGAACTGGAGCTGGAGGGCCACATCCGACCATTTCAAAGCATTTCCAGTTGATTGGTTACGTCATCTGCTGGAACTGTATGGAAGATTTCGCGATTGAAGCTTGACAAAACAGCCTCTCATCGCTAGCATTATGCATGAACATTTAATCATATATTGATGCTTAGAGGTGGTCATGGCTAGTGAAAGAACCTATACGATAGAGGGAGTGGACTGTGCGGTGTGTGCGGCACGAATCGAGAAGGCGATCAATTCCATCGAAGGTGTGGAATCATCCCAGATAGATTTGTTGCACAACAAATTGCGTATACGTACCGATCGCATGTATGATGAATCGATCGACGAATCGATATTCGATACGGTTGCGAAGGAAGAACCGGGAACCCGCGTCCTCTCCTTCTCTTCCCCCGAAACCGGCACATCGGAATCCACTCCCAACAAAGTGTTCATGGTTCCCCTACGGCTGGTCGCTACCATCGCACTTGTCCTTGTTTCGCAGGCACCCTTCGCTTCCCGATGGTTTGTTGCACTGAATTTCATTGCCTACATGATCGTGGGGTTCGAGATTGTGGCAAAAGCTTTGAGGAACCTGTTGAAAGGAAATGTATTCGACGAGAACTTCCTGATGACACTGGCTACCGTGGGTGCGTTCGCAATTGGAGAATACACCGAAGCGATCGCCGTCATGGCATTTTATCAAGTCGGTGAATACTTCCAGGATCTTGCGGTCGATCGATCACGACGATCGATTGCGAAACTCATGGATATCAAGCCCGTGGTAGCCACCGTTGTCCGCAATGGAGCACAGGTAACCCTTGACCCGGCGCAGATCCAGGTGGGCGAACTACTGCTCATCAAGCCGGGCGAGAAGGTGCCTGTCGATGCTCAGGTGGTGGAAGGGGAATCCAGATTGGACACCAGCGCCCTCACCGGAGAATCGCTCCCTCGCGATGTGAAGCCTGGTGACGATCTGATCAGCGGGTCGATCAATGGTTCCGGGGTCATCCATGCCAATGCAACCAAGCGCTATGAGGATTCCACTGTGGCGAATATTCTGAAGCTCGTGGAGGAATCGAGCCAGAGAAAAGCCCAGACCGAGCGGTTCATCACACGTTTCGCCAAATACTATACTCCGATCGTAGTCGGATTGGCCGTGTCGTTGGCACTCCTTCCTCCCCTATTCACCGGCGAGGCGTTCTCCACATGGGTGTACCGTGCATTGATCTTCCTGGTCATCTCCTGCCCTTGCGCACTGGTGATCAGTGTACCCCTCGGCTTCTTCGGTGGTATTGGCGGACTGGCAAGGATGGGTATCCTGGTCAAGGGAGGCAACCATATCCAGACTCTCGCCAGAACCTCAGTGGTGGTGTTCGACAAGACGGGCACCATCACCAAGGGAACTTTTTCCGTCGTGGATATGCAAATTGCCGATGGGACCGAATATTCAACCGATTACCTGGTCGCAGTGGCGAAGGCTTTGGAATCCCACTCCAATCATCCCATTGCACGTGCGATCGCCGCCTATGGAACGGAGTATCGGCAATCCCCGAACATCCACCACATACAGGAGGTTCCCGGCAAAGGAATGGAAGGGCTCATCGATGAAAGCAAGGTTCTGGTCGGAACCGCCGATTTGATGCGACTCCACAACCTCTCCATACCGCCACAATTGTCCACCCCGGTTGCCGGCCCATCCGTGTTGATTGCGATGGGAGACATGGTTGTGGGAAGAATGGTGCTGGAGGATATTCCCAAACAGGAAAGTGGCAACACCATGGAGGAACTTCGTTCACTTGGAGTAAAGCGTATCGTCATGCTCAGTGGTGACGAAACTTCGGTGGTGGCTTCGGTTGCCACACAGGTCGGTATGGATGAATATCATGGCAAATTGCTGCCCCAAGATAAAATTCAGCATGTCGAACGGATGATGGAGCAAAAAAGCGGGAAAGAATCGTTGCTCTTTGTTGGTGATGGAATAAACGATGCACCGGTGCTTGCCCGTGCCGATATTGGAGCTTCCATGGGTGCAATCGGCTCCGATGCCGCGGTGGAGGCTTCCGACATGGTGATCATGGGTGATGGATTGTCCCACATCCCCCGCGGTATTCGCCATGCGAGGAAGACCATGTCCATAGTCACCCAAAATATCGTATTTGCACTTGGGGTAAAGGCACTGGTCATGTTGCTCGGTATCTTCGGTATCGCATCCATGTGGCTCGCGGTGTTCGCCGATACCGGGGTCGCCCTTCTGGCAGTGATGAATTCTCTGCGTGCATTGCGTTTTGAAAGATAATACGCCACCTTTATCCTCCCTCGGTTTTGTGGTATCATTTTCCCCGATGCGTGCATCCCATCGAAAGGGGTGCACTGAGGAGAGGTAATTTCACATATGGACGACACGCTCATTCGAAATATTGGAATCATGGCCCATATCGATGCCGGCAAGACCACCACCACCGAACGCATCCTCTTTTACACAGGGGAGAACCATCGTATCGGGGAGGTCGATGACGGCGAAGCCTCGATGGATTTCATGGAACAGGAACAAAACAGGGGCATCACCATCTCCTCGGCGGCAACCACCTGCTATTGGAAGGAGCACAGGATCAATATCATAGATACGCCGGGACATGTGGACTTCACCGCCGAGGTGGAACGTTCCCTCAGGGTTCTCGATGGTGCGGTCGCGGTGCTTTGTGGGGTGAGTGGAGTCGAACCCCAAACGGAAACCGTTTGGCGCCAAGCAGACCGCTATAAGGTTCCACGTATCATTTTCGTCAATAAGATGGATCGATTGGGAGCAAATTTTTACGATGTGGTGACGGAGGTGGAGAAAAAGTTCTCCATCCAGGCCGTTCCCTTGTACCTACCCATTGGTGCCGAATCCACCTTTGGTGGAATTGTCGACATTATTGGAAACAGGAGAATCGACTTTCAGGTCACCGACCAGGGATCCAGCATGGAATTCGGTCCTGTCCCTCAGGATATGTGGGAACTGCGCGAGCAGTGGTACGAGAGGCTAATCGATGCGGTCGCCTCACATTCCGACGAAATTACCGAGCTCTACTTCTCGGGAGAGGAAATTCCCAGGGATTTGATCATCAAAACCTTGAGGAAGGCCACCATAGCACGCAAGTTGATACCGACATTCGTCGGTGCTTCATTGAAGAACATCGGAGTGCAGCCACTGCTTGACGGCATTGTGGAACTCTTGCCCTCACCACTCGACATACCTCCACTCAAGGGAGTATCGGTGAAGCATGGGAATGAAGTACCCGTACACCACGACCCCAAGGCACAACCGCTGGCCTTGATATTCAAGATCCAACACGACAGGGAGGCGGGTCCGCTCTGTTTCATTCGGGTCTATTCTGGTGTGATCAAGAAGGGCACCGCCATCCTCAATATTACCAAGAAGAAGCGAGAGCGGGTCAATCGTCTGGTGAGGATGCATGCCAGCAGGCCGGAATCGATCGATCAGCTCGAGGCCGGCGATATCGGAGTGGTCATTGGTTTCAAGAATGCCCAGACCGGCGATACCATCGGCAGTGAAGGCGCGCAGATTCTGCTTGAGAATATGCAGTTTCCCGAACCGGTGATCTCTGTCGCCATCGAACCCAAGACCATGAGCGATCAGGACAAGTTGAAGGCAGCGCTCCAGATATTGATGCAGGAGGATCCCACTTTCGACTGGAAGGAGAACTCCGACACCGGCCAGTTGGTCATATCCGGAATGGGGGAGCTCCATCTCGATGTATTGGTCACCAGATTGACGAAAGAGATGAAAGTAGATGCCAGGGTGGGCAATCCACAGGTCACCTATCGTGAATCGATCACCCATGAGGTGACCAAGACCGAACAATTCAGTAAAATCCTCGCCGGAAAGGAACATGCTGCGACCGTTACCCTTACGATCAGGCCACTATCCACCGGCAGCGGCGTGAAATTCACCAGCAAGGTCCCCCACAAGTCTCTTCCTGAAGAGCTGTTGGATGCCATCAAACGCGGTATAGACAACTCGATCCGCTCCGGCATCCGCTTCGGCTATGAAGTGGTGGATGTGGAGACGGTATTGGAGTCGGTGAAATATTCCGAAATTACCGCATCCCCCTTTGCCTTCGAGGCAGCTTCGGCAATGTGTTTCGAAGCTGCCGGACGTGATGCCGAACCGGTACTCCTCGAACCCATCATGCGAGTCGACATAGTGGTACCGTCCCAGTATGTCGGGGAAGTGATGGGAAGCCTCACGGCCAGGGGTGGTTTGATCAACAGTCTTGAGAGTCGTGCGAATGCCGATCATGTGATGGCGAAGGCACCTCTGTCGAAATTGTTCGGTTACTCAACGGTGTTGCGCAGCTCCACCCAAGGAAGGGGCACTTTCACCATGGAATTCTCCCATTTCGCCAAAAAATCATAGTGTAGGGCAATATTCGTTTGACAGATCGCTCCTATGGATTTACCATGTTCTTTGAGTATCATCCGATGCTCGATCATAGGAGGACATATGAGCGTATCCAGTACTGATTTGAGGAACATTGCCATCGTAGGCCACAACGGTACCGGGAAAACCTCATTATTGGAACAGATTTTGTTTCAAAGTGGTGTGGTTTCCCGGGCCGAGAAGATTGAGTCGGGAAAGACCACGAGCGACTACACTGAAGAAGAGATCGCACGACAAATTTCCATCCATACCGCAATGGCGAACATTGCATTCGAAGGGAAGTCGATCACTTTCCTCGATACTCCGGGAACGGCCGATTTCATAGGTGAAGTGATCAGCGCCTTCCGTTCCTGCGAAGCCGCCCTCATGGCAGTCGATGCCAGGGACGGGGCACAGATAGAGACGATCAAGCTATGGAAACGGTTGAACGACCGCAACAAGCCAAGGGCCGTGTTCATGAACAAGATCGACCGCGATAGGGCCGATTTCTTTGCGGCCTTCAACAATTTGAAAGAGACATTACCCGCCACCTATGTTCCCATCACCATTCCAATGGGCAATGGAGAGGGATTCAAAGGGGTGATCAACCTGATAGAAAAGAAAGCCTACACCTTCGATCCCAACGGAAAGGAGAAGATGGTGGATATTCCGGCCGAATACAATGAGCTGGTGGACGAATATGAATTGATGCTCATCGAGGCAGCCGCCGAAGGTGCCGATGATCTCATCGAAAAGTATTTCGAAGAGGGTACATTGGAACCGGACGACATCAGACGCGGTCTCAGGGAAGGCTTGCAGGACAACCGTGTGGTTCCTGTGTTCGCCGGAAGTTCCCTGCTCGGCTCGGGAATCTCGTGCCTGCTTACCTTCGTGAAGAACAATTTCCCCTCCCCCATTGGAAAGACGGACAGTATCGTGACCGATGGAGAGGAAGGTGAAATTGCGATCTCCGAAGAGGGCAATGCCGCAGCATATGTGTTCAAGACCACCATTGACCAGTTCTCTGGAAAACTCTCTTATATCAAGGTGGTCCAAGGTTCGGTCGCCGGCGATACCGATCTCACCAACCCCGAACAGGGCAAGAAGGAGCGCCCAGGAAAGGTCTATCGCATGGTGGGAAAAAAATTGATCGAGGTGGATGCACTCTCGGCTGGCGATATCGGAGTCATTGCCAAGAGCAACATCTGCTATACCAATGCGACACTTGTCCAAGGTGATGCGAAGTACCAGTTCCTACCCTTGCGTTTCCCGAGTCCGATCTACTCCCTCGCGATCCAGGCTGGAGACAAGAAGTCGGAAGACAAGATGAACGATGCCCTCCACAGGATCACCGAGGAGGATCTTACCTTCCAGACAGCATTCAACGAAGAGACCAAGGAATCGACGGTAAGTGGCATGGGTGAGTTGCACATCAACATGATACTCGACAAGATCAAGGAGAAGCAGAAGATCACCATCAACACCAAGTTGCCCAAGGTCGCCTATCGTGAGACCATCACCAAGAAATCGGGTGTGGTGGAGTACGCCCACAAGAAGCAATCGGGTGGACACGGCCAGTATGGTAAGGTCTTGATCGAGATCGAACCGCTCGAACGTGGCCAATATTATTCGTTCACCAATGCGATCAAGGGTGGTTCGGTATCGAAAGGCTATATGCCCGGTATCGAGAAGGGACTGCAGGATGCCATGCACGAAGGGTTCCTGGCCTATTATCCTCTGGTGGATATCGGGATCACCATTGTCGATGGTAAGGAACACCCCGTCGACTCTTCCGAAATGGCGTTCCGTCTCGCAGCCAAGGGTGCGATGCGCTCGGCAATCGAGAAGGCCGGCCCGTTGTTGCTCGAACCCTACATGAAACTGGCGGTTTACATCGACGACAAGTACCTCGGAGACATCCTCAGCGACCTCAGCGGCAAACGTGGACGAGTGTTGGGACAGGAGGATATCGGAGGTGGAATACAGATGGTGAGGGCCGAGGTCCCACAGGCCGAGATGCTCAACTATGCGATCGACCTCAAGTCCATGACCAGCGGTACCGGATCCTTCGAGATCGAATTCGACCACTACGAGACACTCAGCGGTAGAATCGCCGACGATGTGGTGAAGGCAGCCAAGGCTGCCCATGAGGAAGAGAATTCCTGATCATCTCAAGTCAATCATTTCGGAGGCTGTCGCACTGCGGCAGCCTCCTTATTGTTGCTCAATAGAAGTTGATTGCATCATACCCGGGTCTATACCCCGTCTTTGAAAAACGAATCCAGTATTTTCCACTGGGAGTGGAGTTGAGTGTGAAGATGTATTCGTAATCACCATACTTGCTGAAGGAATATGAGGCGATATCGCCTTGGTTGTCGAAGACCTTGAAATCGGATGCCACCAAATTTCCCACAAGATTGGCATCCGAAGCATCGGCTGTGGAATTGGTGACTTGCATCATGATCTTGCGGGTACCTCCATCATAACCGAAGATATCAAGATAGTATGTCGTACCTGACCAGGTGGTGAACACCACATCCTTGCTCTTCTCCAGCACACTATCGGTCTCATCACCGAGGATCAATGTGAATTGATAGGTACCGGTGATGTTGCTCCTTCCCAGGACGGCCAAAGTGACCGAATCGGCTGTGGAATCAAGCAACCCCAATTCGACCGCGGTTCCTCCCGCATCGGAAACCGTGAAGGTGAAGGTACCGGATGCGAATGAAATGGAATTCGGCATGTCTATCTCGGTGATCTCTTCGGAAAAGGTGATCGTCACCGTGTCCATGGTGGTGGACACATCTACGATCTCCACACTGAACGGCAACTTTCCATCCTCACACCCGAAGAACAAGAACAGTGATGCCATCAAAAGCACCACCACCAAATACTGCTGTTTACCCATAGTCGCCTCCCGTTATTGAATAATTATGTGTAAATTTTTGTTATCATTAGAAATCTGTCTTGTGGTATTCCGGTGGAACGACCCCAACTTTGAAGAACCTGACCCATATTCCATCCCTATCGATCGAAGAATCGAATGCGAATCTGTGGCCTTCATCACTCGGGGATGCGTAGGTGGCATCGATAAGATTTCCCATCTGATCGAAAAGAGAGAAATATGTCCCATCGTATCCGACAAGCGCAGGACTGCCTGAAGAAGGATCATACCCATCGGCATGGACAAACACATAAACACCATACACATCATTGGCTTGGTACACTGCGAGATCCCGGGGTGTTCCGCTCCACGCTTGAAATGCGAACGGTTCGCTTGTGGTGAGCTCCACAGGATCCTCATCCTCGTTTTCAAATATCTTCACCGAATAATCACCTGTGATGTTGGATGCGGTCTTTCCCAGGATGACGATGGTGACTGTATCATCGGCATGTGAGAGCAACCCGATATCCTGCGCATTGCCATCGGCATCGGTTATTTCGAAACGGTAGGTTCCCGATGCGAATGAGATGGTGTTGGGCATCGTGATTTCGGTGATTGCTTCGGAAAATGTCACGGTGACCGTATCCATTCCGGTGGAATAGGAATTGATTTCCACGGTGAAGGGAATACGTGGGTCACAAGACAAGATCAACAGTATGCATGGGAGAAGCAAAAATCGTATTGGTGGTCTTTTCATACCGGCCTCCTTGGAAAGTGCTCCTTGTATGAGTATATACCATAAACAATACTTATAAAGTGTTTTGTTTTGTCACATTATTGAATTATTTTTTTAATTATTGGAAATTTTTTTGCATTACAATCGAATATTATACTACATATATTGGTAATAAATATAAAAACATCCATTCATATGAGGGGTAGTCGTCATATGAATGGATGTGGATCGTGTGCGTGTTTGGGTTATTCTGTGTCGTGTATTCTCTTTTCCACCCACACTTCATTGATCAAGTGGTTCTTGCGCATCCCCTTCTCCTCGAATCCTGTGGTGGGTCTCCAGGAATGGGGAGGGGAAAATCCATGGTGGGGATTGTACAGCCCCTCCACTTGTGAGAACACCTCAAGCATTTGATGGGCATATTCCTCCCAGTCGGTTACACAGTAGATGTATCCGTTGGGAGCGAGTTTTCTCGCGAGCAGTCGTGCGAATGGAAGTTGCACCAGTCGTCTCTTGTGGTGTTTCTTCTTGGGCCACGGATCGGGAAAGAAGATATGGAATCCCGCTATCGACGAATCGGGTATCATCTTTCCAAGCACTTCGACCGCATCGAACCTGATGAGTCTGAGATTCTGTATATCCTGTCGACCGGCGGCGGACAACAGCTTGGTGAATCCGTTGAGGAACACTTCGATTCCAATGAAATTGGAAAGCGGCATCTGGGTCGCAATCCGTTCGGTTGACCTGCCCATACCGAAACCGATCTCTATGATCACAGGGTTGGAATTCCCGAACACCTCTTCGAAATCGAGAGGGGCATCGTTGAAGGGGATGGCGAAACGGTCGGTGTAGAGGTCCAAGGCTTCCTTCTGATAAGGAGCCAATCTGGAACCCCTGAGTACGAAACTCTTCACCGTCCTCTTGCCATCCTCGGGCAGACTGTCCACCCTATCCCTTTCAATGTCCATGTATGTCTCCCCCCTTTCAGACCAGTCTTTGCAGCGTCTCGAGTATGAACAGCGACTTGTCCTTCAACGATACCGCTTCGGTTTGCAATGTGAGCACGTTCATACGCCTCTGGTCGATGCCGACTTTTCCGTTTCCGAGTCGGATCAGTTCCATCACCTTCTCTATCGCGATATCCTTCACCTTGGCGAATTCCACCGTCACCACGCCGTTGCGCTCCTTGAGATGGTTGATGTTGAGTTTGCGGCAAATGATTTTCAACTCGGCGATGTAGAGCAGGTTCACCACCACTTCGGGCATGGGACCGAACCGGTCTTCCATTTCCGCTGTCAACGCCTGCAGCTGGATATCTGTGGTGATCGAAGCGATTTTCTTGTAGACATCGAACTTGACCGATGGTTCGGCGATATAGGAATCGGGTATGAATCCCGAGTAGTCGAGTTCCAAGAACACTTCCCTCGATTCCTCAAGGGATCCTTCCCTGGTCAGTTCGGCGATGGTTTCGTCAAGAATCCTCAGGTACATGTCCAAACCGACCGAGGCCAATTGTCCGCTCTGTTCCCGTCCCAGCAGATTTCCGGTTCCCCTGATCTCCATATCCTTCATGGCGATCTTGAACCCACTGCCGAGTTCCGTATGTTCCGATATCACTTTGAGTCGCTTCACCGCGATCTCGCTTATCGCGGTAAGCGCGGGATAAAACAGGTAGGCATAGGCTTCCTGATCGCTCCTGCCCACCCTTCCCCGCAATTGGTAGAGTTGCGATACTCCATAACGGTCCGCCCTATCGATGATGATGGTGTTCACATTGGGGATATCTATTCCATTTTCGATGAGTGTGGTGGAGACAAGGACTTGTATGCCTTCATGTATGAACCTCCTCATCGTATCTTCGATGGTATCGGGATCCATCTGCCCATGGATCGATTCCACCAGTATCTCCGGCAATTCCTTCTGCAACATGCGCACCACTTCGTCGAGTGTGTTGATACGATTGTGCAGGTAGAACACCTGACCTCCCCTGGAAAGTTCGAATCGTATCGACGATACGATGGTCTTCACATCGAATTCGCGTATTACGGTTTTGATCGGCCTTCTTTGGATGGGAGGTGTGGTCAACAGCGACATGTCCCGTATCTTGATCAGAGACATGTAGAGTGTTCTGGGTATGGGTGTGGCCGAGAGTGCGATGGAATCGATGTTGGTCTTCAGCTCCTTCACCTTTTCCTTATCCTTCACTCCAAATCGTTGTTCCTCGTCCACAACCAGCAATCCGAGGTCCTTGAACTCGACATCCTTCTGGAGTATCCGATGGGTTCCCACAAGAATATCCACTGCACCTTCCTTGAGTCGGTTGAGAATCGCCTTCTGCTCCTTCTTGGGAACGATTCTGGAGATGACTTCAGCCTTCACCGGAAATTTTCCCAACCGATTCACCAGTGTTTCGTAGTGCTGTTCCGCTAGGATGGTGGTGGGAGCGAGGAAGGCGACCTGTTTCCCGGCCATCACCGCCTTGAAGGCGGCTCTGAGTGCGATCTCGGTCTTTCCATAGCCCACATCACCGCATACGAGACGGTCCATGACGTGTGGGCTCTCCATATCCTGCTTGATATCTTCGATACAGGTGAGTTGATCCTCCGTCTCCTCAAATGGAAACGAGGCTTCGAATTCCATCTGCCAATCGGTGTCCTTGGGAAAAGGATACCCCTTCGTGCTCTTTCTCCTCGCGTAGAGCTGGATGAGTCTTCCGGCCAGTATTTCAGCCGATTTGCGGGCCCTCGCCTTCTTGTTCTCCCATCCTTGGCCACCGAGTTTGTCGAGTTTTGGGGTTCCCCCTTCACTGCCTATATACCGTTGGATCAGGTTGGCCTGTTCGATCGGGACGAAGAGCGTTTCATTGTCGGCATAGGCGATCTTGATGTAATCCCGTTCCTTGCCGGACATGTTGATCCGATCGATCTTGAGAAATTTTCCCACTCCATAGTTCACATGTACCACATGATCCCCTTCGTTGAGGTCCACGAAGGAATCGAGGGGAGAACTCTGCACCTTATGAAGCGCCTTGGCCACTTGTTTTCGCCTACCGAAGATTTCATGGTCGCAAATGGCCACCAATCTTTTGGAGGGAATGGAGAAACCGCCACTGATTTCAAGATCGACAATATTGAGGCGATCGAATTGGCTGAGCATATTGTTCAACCGCTTCCTCTGGAGTTCCGATCCTGCGTAGATGCTCACCGCATAACCGTTCCCCAGCAGTTGCCCCAGGTGTTCCTTGAGCATGGAGAAGTCGCCGAAGAATGATCTGGGTCCATCGACATCGAATATATACGAACCTTTTTGTTGTCCCCTCACTTCGATAAGTACTGCGGACTGTTGGTGCCGCTCGTAGAACCCGGGATAATCGAATAGGATTTTGTCCGGTTTCACCGAATCCCTGTCCACTAGGAAAGCCTCCCGGTAGAGGGCTTTCGCTTCCACGATCAAGGAGTGGAAGGAAGTCTCCAGACGTTCCCGACCGATGAAGAAGAAATAATCGGAAGCATCGATATAGGCTCCTATATCGGCGGTTTCCACCTGTTGTTGGTCTTTGAGGATGGTGATCGTCACATGTCCCAAGGTCTTCACCGTATCCTGGCTGATGGGATCGAAGGATGTGATCCTTTCGATCCTGTCCCAGTCGGCGTAGATTCGTATTGGTGTGGCGCTATCGTAGGGAAACAGGTCCACCACTTCCCCATGGATGGAGAATTCACCCGGAACGGCGGTGCTGGGTGAACGATAGTAGCCTCCCGCTGCAAGCTCCTCGGCGATTTTGGTGGGTTCGAACCGATCTCCCACACGCAATTTCATCTCCGACGACATGAGGGAATCGAGTGAAACCACAGGTGAGGTGAAGGCCCTGAGGTGGGTAACCACAATTCGTGTTGGATTGTCGACCATCGCTGCCAGAGCCTTCAACTGGGCATACTCGCGGTCGGTTCCCTCCCATGGGCTGTAGAGTCGCTTTCCGTTGGAAGGGAGGTAGATATGTGGAGTACCTGCTGTCTGCAGATCCTTGCACAATTGCATGGCTGCGATTTCGGTGGGGCAAAGCGCCCACACACGCTTGGAATGGGAACGCGAATAGACCGAAACGGCCTCGGAGAGTGGGTACCCCTCCAGGCCTTCCAGAAACTGACGGGTCGTACAATCCCGTTTGAATGCCTTGTACGCTTCGGTGCTTTTGATATAGGATTGCACAAGCGGACCAATATGTTGTTGCATAACCGCACACACACTATCATAGAGAGGAAAGGTGTTCAATGGATGCATTCGATCGTGTGGCAATCCTTTTGGAAGAGATGGGAACCTATGCCTGTGCAGCTCAGGGAGACATCTCCAGACATTACAAGGACGATGGTTCGGTGCTCACCTCAACCGACACGAAGATAAACGAACAGGTTTCGAACGAGCTGCATGCCTTGTTTCCCGAAGCGAACATCGTGACCGAGGAAGCAATCCACCCATTTTCTTCAGATGCACCAATGACCTTCATACTCGACCCCATCGACGGTACCGACGTCTATAGCCAGGGATTGCCCGGATGGTGTGTCTCACTTGGGATCCTCGGTCCAGACAGAACTTGCATCGGAGGCATGGTGTACGCTCCAAGATGGGGATTGAGCAGTTCCGAAGGATTGTTCCTGCGCCAAGATCCCGGCAAGGATCTACTTCTGAACGGTCTGCCCTTCACAGCCCGTGTACGCAATCGGCATCTGGAGCAGATGGCGATGGCTTCCCATGCTCCACGCCATATCAGCATCAAGCGGTTCGAGGGTAAGATCCGTTGTTTCGGATCCAACATCCTGCATATGATCTCCCCTTTGATCCATCCCCATATCCAAGGAGCGGTCTCGGTCCCCTGTTTCGCTTGGGATCTTGCGGGAGCACACGCCCTGCTTGTCTCGCAAGGCATGGTGGTCCGTTACGCCGATGGAAGCCCGTTCCTCTACACCGACGAGCTGCTGAAGGAGAGAAAGCCCTTCGAAGGAATCGTCCTTTCCGGAACCGAAGAGGCGGTTGCCACGATGGCACATCTGTTCGAACGATGATTAGAGGGGAATGGTACCTTCCGAATGCCACTTCCGTGCAAGATAGATGAAGGGTGTATCGAACATTGCGACGATCCATTTGAGCAGATAGGTCGTGAGCATGATCTGCCACAGCACTTCCCAAGGAAAAACTCCCCAGAAGGCGATCATGGTGAACAGCAGGGTATCGATGAGCTGGCTCACCATCGTACTCATGTTGTTCCTGAACCATAATGATCCTTTACCGGGAAAACGCTGCTTCCAATAGGCGAAGGCATGGATGTCATGGAACTGGGATGCCATGTAGGCCACAAGGCTTCCCAAAGCGATCCTGGGCATGATCGCGAATATCGTGGAGAGACTTTCCTGCACGAAATCGGAAGGGGCCGGTTGGAACACCAAGGCCACATTCATCAATATGGTCATCGTGACCAAGGAAAAGAACCCGATCGCCACTGCACGGGCCGCATCCCGTTTTCCGAAACACTCGCTGAGGATATCGGTTGCGAGGAAGCTGGTCGCATAGACGATGTTGCCCAAGGTCGCCTCCAAACCGAACAGTTGTACGGTTTTCGTGACTTGGATATTCGCGACTATCACGGATATGGGTATCCATATGAACAACCCCATCTTTCCCCAAAATTTGAACGCAACCATGATGGCCACGAAATTCAACAAAAGCATCACTATCCACAGTAACTCGTTCAATGGATCACCTTCCCCAATTCTTCTTCCAACGGAGCATCCGAACGGAGGACGATGGTCCGTTCCTTCGGAATTCCGAAATATTCGAGCACTTCCTCCAGAAGTGACTTTCGAATGACAGTTATGACAGTTCCGGAAAAAGATTGCAACAACGAGCGGTAGATTTCATACAATCCACCCCCCGACAGTTCTATCGGTCCGATCTCATCGATGATGATATAATCGCTGGTGGGCATGAATTGCGCAATCCTTTGGGAAGCCCATTCGAACGCTTCGGGATCGTAATAGTACTTTCCGTACCTTGGCCATCCCGTGTTGGGCACCATCGACATGAGTAATTTGATTTCACCGGTTCCTTGGTCACTGAGCACCTTGTCCGACTGCTGTTCATGGGGCAGCGGCAATACCTGGATCATTCCTCCAATCGAATATCCCGCCGAATCGAGTCGTGAACAGAGTGCGTAGAGCATGGTGGTTTTCCCACTGCCCACCTCGCCGGTGACCACAATATGACGGTATTCCATCAGACTCCCCCCAGAAAACTTTGCAGTACAGTGAAGGCATTCATGGAATCTTCCCTTCTGATCACGAAGGTAAGTTCATTCATGGTGGAAATTACCTCATTCACATTGATTTCCTCCCAGGCAAGCTTGCGCACGGCCTCATAGACAATTCCGGGTGTGGACATGAAATCACCGCTGAACACAAGTGAAAGCGCGACCAGGTCGTCCATGCGATGCAACACCTCCTCATGGGCAATCAGACGTTGCACCGTTTCCAGGTATTTTCCACTGATGGAGAGACTTACTTCGTGACTGCCAAGAGTCACGTTCAAGAAATCCCCCGAGGCAGGACTGACCAGATTGTAGAGTTCCCCCAGCTTGCCCATGATCGTATCGCTTCTCACCAGATTGATGTCGAGTATGTTGGTCTTCATCATGATCTCGTACCGTAGGTTGTAACTCTTCTGTTCGGTATCCTTCTTCCTCAGTTCCTCTGCATAGCGCCGTATCGCCATCACAATGGCAGAGTTCTTCACCTCCTTGCCATGCATCTGCTCGACGGAGGGACGTATCGAAGCGGCGTAATTGCTGTAACTGAGGATGCCCTGGATCAACATTTCGTAGAGGAATGGGGTCCTGTCGATGATTCTTTTGACCGAATTGCTCACAGATTCCATGTGCGACTCCTTTCTATTGATGTTATTATTATCACAGTTGCACAATATTCTCAACATTTTCATAACATGAAGTGCAATATGCACACAAACTTATGTGGGAAAATATGTTTTGTTGCCGATATTTTCTTTCAGAAAAATGGCACCGAGGCATTTCCAGCTTTACAATTTCATGCTATAGTATGATTTACTCATTTCTAAGGAGATTTTCGCCATGTTATGCCCCCATTGTGGCCATATGGATGACAAGGTACTTGAATCGCGTCAGAACAGCAGTGGTTCCACCATCCGCCGTAGACGCGAGTGCCTGTCTTGCGGTTATCGTTTCACATCCTACGAGAGAATCGAGGAGAAGCCTTTCATGGTGATAAAGCGTGATGGGAGAAGGGAACCCTTCGACATCGCGAAAGTGGAGAGGGGAATCCGCATCACCACCGAGAAGCGCCATATCAGTCAAGAGACCATCGAACAGGTGCTACAGGATATTGAGGACGAAGTGGTGCTCGCAGCGGGAACGAAGCGGGAAGTGACTTCCACGGCGATCGGTGAAGCTGCCCTGCGACAGCTCTATAAGATAGACACCGTGGCCTATATCCGTTTCGCGTCGGTATACCGCGCATTCGAGAATGTCGACCAGTTTATAGACGAGATAGAGCGCATCACCCACAACATGGAGTGAATCACTTTACATCGAACCATTTTCCGGTGATCGAACGTTCTATTCTTTCGTTCAGATGATCCGGCTTCAAGATTTCGTTGGCGCAGTCGAGACAAAAATTGTCGCTCATCCCGGCAACGTAGTCGAAGATGATGCGATCGATATTCCCATCATGTCTCTCATAGGCACTGCGCATTTCGTTCAGATGGATCGCAAACCCTCCGGCGAGCATGTTCTTCTCACTCATGTAGGCATCCTGTTCGAACCCGTATTCATCGAGCAATCCCTGCAGATATTCCACGATGAGTCGCAGCAGGCGTGAGAAATATCTTCCATATCCCTCCAGCATCGGAGAGAGGTAGATGTGGTGGTAGTTGAATTCCTTCATCGCCACCACTGCTTCGAATATCGGTTGGGAAAAACAAATACCCACTTCGGGATCGGAGGAATCGATCAAATCGTTTACCAAGGTGTTGATGATGCTTGCATTCGTCTTGCCGAGTCGCTTCACGACGATCGCGGGTATCGCATCCTTGTCGATGATCGACAATCGACAGGCGTCCTCATAATCACGCCCCAAATAGGCGATCTGGTCCGAGAAACGCACAACCGCAGCTTCCCATGTCGAGGGAGTGGCCTCCGACCTGCAGTGTATGGTGGCCGGATCACGATGGGAGAAATCGGGAGCGGTGATCCTCTCGAACCGCTCTCCGTTATGGCTGGCTATCCCATCACGTACCGCGTAAGTGAGGTTCAACCCCTTGCCATGTTCGGCGAGGAAATCCACGATCCTGAGCGAATTCATCTCATGCTCGAAGCCCTTCATCCCCTTCTCTTGCATGAGTCCCGCGAGAATCCGCTCTCCCACATGACCGAAGGGAGTGTGGCCGAGATCGTGTCCCATACCTATGGCCCAAGCGAGTTCGGTATCGAGTCCGAGCCCACGGCACACGGCGGTGGCGATGGAGGCGACATGGAGCACATGTTCCATCCTGGTGCAGATGTGGTCGTTGCTGGGTGCAAAAAACACTTGGGTCTTGTGTTTCAATCTTCTGAATGGGGAACTGTGGATAATGGCGGTGGTGTCACGATAGTACTCACCACGTACGTCGCTCGTCCGTGGATGAAGCCTTGCCTGCAATAGTGCTTTGTCCAAACCGTTCTCGAATGTACGTTCCGATGTCATGGTGGATCCTCCTCGATACTTCCCTATCCAACGCCTCCATGGTATCATGTTCGGTATGCTCATGCTACTGGTCGCCATCAGTACCACTCTTCTCTGTTTCCTCTCCGCGACGGCCTGTCTGCGCTTCATATTTTCCAAACAGGGATGGTTCTGGGTACTTCCGCTGGCGATATCGCTCGCATTCCTCTACATCAGCATTTCCCCGCTGTATCGTGTGGCCTCGGGATTGGTGGAAGGTTCCTATATGGTGGAAATCAGTCCCGACCGCAATGTGCGGGAAATCGTACCGTTGGTGATAGTCGTACTATGGTACACGATGATCATCACCTTCCGCTATGCGTTGAAACTCGTGGTCCCCGACAACAAACATCTGCTCGATACCATGAAGAACATCAACGAAGCCCAGTACATGCAGAAGATCGAATTGCGCAAATACCAGAAGGAATCACGCAAAAGGATGCGTCGGGAACTGCGTCTCGAAAGGGAAACAGCTGGTGTGAGGTATCCTGTGAAGTGGGTGGCTTTGTTCGATGAGCATGACTGAACCAACCCTCCGCATCTTCCATCTGGTGGGAATCAAACATTCCGGGAAAAGCAATGTGGGCAGCTACGCCGCCGGATTGCTCTCCAAGCGCATTGCCACCTCTTTCATCGACAGCGATGACCTCGTGTTGCGCCATGTGCCTTCCATACGGGAATTCTACCGTGAACGTGGACCCGAGGCCTTCAAGGAACTGGAGTATGCCTCGATGGAATCCTTCCTTCGCCATGAGGTTCCTTCCGAAGGAATTCTCCTGATCGCCACCGGTGGAGGAGCCTGCGACAATAGCCCTCTGGTCGAGTTGATGCAATCTACCGGTACGATCGTGTATCTCGAGGTTTCCATGGACGTGCTGTTCAAGCGTATCATGGCAAAAGGCTTGCCACCCTTTCTTTCCGAAGAGGATCCTTCAGGCTCCTTCGAACGACTCCACTCCCGCAGGGATGCACGATATAGGCAGATATCCGATTTTGTGTTACGATTATCCGATTACCGATCGATAGCCGAAAACGGAAAAATGTTGGCCGATTTCATCCTTGGTCTGATCGGGAGAGGGGAATCATGCCTGGAAACACCTTTGGATCAACGCTTCAGATAACCACATTTGGAGAATCCCACGGGGAGGCCTTGGGAGTGGTGATCGATGGATTGGAGAGTGGCTTCACCATCGATATGGATCATCTCAGGGCCCAGATGGCGAGACGTCGTCCCGGAGGCAACCCTTTGGGAACCGAAAGGAAGGAACCCGATGCCATCGAGATCCTTTCCGGTGTGTTCGAAGGAAAAACCACCGGAACTCCTTTGGCGATCATCATCCGCAACACCAATCAACGTTCCGGGGATTATTCCGACATCTCCCGTCTCTTCAGGCCTGGACATGCGGACCACACATGGCAACAGAAATTCGGCTTGAGGGATTGGCGTGGCGGTGGTCGCAGCAGCGGTCGTGAAACTGCGGCAAGACTTGCCGCAGGCGCGATCGCGATGCAGATTCTCGCCACCCATGGGGTTTCCATCCAAGCCTACACCATCCAAATCGCCGATGTGGTTGCCAAAGAGAGGAATTGGTCGGAAATCGTCCACAACAAAGTGGCGTGTCCCGATGCCCAAGCTGCACTCCGCATGGAACAGGCGATAGAAGATGCGAAACGGGACAAGGATAGCGTTGGCGGCATCATCGAATGTCGTGTCGAGGGACTTGAGCCTGGACTTGGAGAACCGGTGTTCGACAAGGCCGATGCACTGCTTGCCCATGCGATACTCTCCATTGGAGCCACCAAAGGAATCGAGTTCGGCGACGGTTTCAACATGGCTTCCAGAAGAGGTTCGGAAAACAACGATGAGATGGATTCACATGGTTTCCTTACCAATCATGCGGGAGGGATCAATGGTGGCATCACCAACGGCGATACGTTGGTGTTCCGGACGGTGGTCAAGCCGACCGCTTCCATCGGAAAACCACAGAAGACCATCGATATCGAAGGGAACGAGCGTACGATCGTTGTGGAGGGAAGACACGATCCCTGCATCTGTGTCAGGATCATCCCCGTGATAGAGGCGATGACGGCGCTCACCCTTCTCGATTTGTGGTATGGGCAGCATGGAAGATAGACCCCTCATCGTACAGAGTGATCTCAGCATGCTTCTCGATGTCCACTCCCCGTCCGCCGAAGCGGCGAGAAATGATCTCATCGCGTTCGCGGAACTGGTGAAATCCCCCGAACACGTCCATACCTATGCGATTTCCGCCATCAGTCTCTGGAATGCTGCGGCGGCCGGTGTGGGAGTCGAGCAGGTGATCGATCGTCTCAAGCGATGGTCCAGATTCACATTGCCCGAACCGGTGGTGTTCCATATTCGCGACATCGGAGGTAGATTCGGATCGATTGTATTGCTTCCGATTGCCGATGATCCGGACCACTACCTGTTGAAGATCGACAGAGAAAGGTTCACCAGGGAAATCCTTGCCAGAAAAGTCATCGCATCGATGTTGACACCACATGGAGATGGATTTCTTGTTCCCGCCTATCAACGAGGTGAGCTGAAATTGCAGTTGATAAAACTGAATTTTCCCGTCGACGACAGGATACCGCTCGTGCAGGGAGCACCTGTTCCCACGGCATTCAAGCCGATTTCATCACGAAATGTACCTTTCGTATTGCGGGACTACCAGAAGCTGGCGGCCGACTCCGTGCTTGGCGACGGAGGACCGGGAACCGGGTATGGTACGATCGTGTTGCCATGCGGATCGGGCAAGACGATCGTAGGCATGGAGATTCTCACCAGACTTTCGACCCGAACGCTGGTACTCACCACCAATGTCGCGGCGGTACACCAATGGATCGCGGAAATCATCGACAAACTCGCTGTAGATCCATCGATGGTGGGTGAATATTCGGGTGCTAGAAAGGAAATCTGTCCAATTACGGTATGTACTTACCAGGTACTCACATGGAGACCCGACAAGAACGGGGATTTCCCCCACATGCGTGTGCTCAAGGAGGGCAATTGGGGCTTGATCATCTACGATGAGGTCCACATGTTACCGGCACCGGTATTCAAGGTTACCGCCGAGCTCCAAGCGGTTCACAGGGTTGGACTTACCGCAACCTTGATCAGGGAAGACCATCGGGAAGACGAAGTATTCTCCCTAGTCGGTCCGAAACGCTATGATGTACCATGGAGCGAGTTGGAGAACCAGGGTTGGATCGCGGAAGCCGAATGTACGGAAATCAGGGTCCCCTTGCCGAGGGATCTTGAGATTCCCTACGCGATCGCCGACAAGAGGGGCAAATACCGTATCGCGAGCGAGAATCGCGACAAAATTCCGATCGTGAAGGATCTCATAGACAACCATCATGACGACTTCATCCTCATCATAGGTCAATATCTTGAACAATTGAAAACGATCGCAAGGGAGTTGGGTGCACCGCTCATCACCGGTTCCACATCCAATGCCAAGCGTGATGAACTGTACCGGTTGTTTAGGGAAGGGAGCGAGAGGATACTGGTTGTCTCCAAGGTAGCCAACTTCGCAATCGACCTACCGGACGCTTCGGTGGCTATCCAGGTTTCCGGTACATTCGGTTCAAGGCAGGAGGAGGCTCAACGGTTGGGGAGAATTCTCAGACCCAAACAACGCAGCAGCCACTTCTATTCCTTGGTGACTCGTTTTTCATCGGAAGAGGAATTCAGTGCCAATCGTCAGAAATTCCTTACCGAACAGGGATACACCTATCATGTGGAGGTGTGGGACTGATGCAACCGTATTCGAACATCGGATTGTGGGAACAATCCTTGGCAATGCTTGGCGACACCGTCTATCTCGACATCGTCCGCAATTTCCTTGGCAAGATCCCCACACCATTCCACAAACCGCTGTTGACCAAGAGGTTGGCGGAACTTTTCCTGAATCCCGAGTTCCAAAAGCAGTTGCTCCTTCGTCTTTCACCGATGGACCGCATGTTGCTTTCGGTGATCCACGTGTTGGGGACCCCTACCCAAGAGGAGGTTTGTTCGCTCCACTCGGAAACCCTCCCCTATTCCACCATTTTGAACAGTCTGGTGAATATCGAGGAGCGGCTTTTGGTGGTGCCGAATCCTTTTGCATCCTCCGGTAGGAGGGAGATCATGCTCAATCCTCTGGTGAAGGACCTCCTTATTTCGCATGAGCTCTCCTACAGTGCAATTTTCGGGGAATCGAATGATGATGGAGTCCAACGGTACATACTTTCAGGAGCCGATCCCAATATCGTCAGGGCTCTTGTCAGTCTCCACATCCATGAACGGTTGGGGAACAGGGAAAGAAGCAATCGTCTCATAAGATCGAAATTCTCAGCGATGATTTTCGGATTTGAGGACACCAGGGACATTGAACTTCTGGTGGCCTACAACGATCTGCTTTTCCACAAGGGAGTGGTTTCCCAGTTTGGAAAACGGGTAAGAGTCGAAGTGGAAATGGCCAACTCGCTCCTACTTTCGGATCCATTGGTGTTGCAAAGGCTTTTGTTCGTGTCCGCATGGCTGGGATCGTTCCCCCCGAATGAACCATCCCCATTGCCCGAAGCTTCATTGCACAAGTTTTTCGCTACGATGAGGATCATGCTCGATACGGTCCCCATCGCTTCGGAAGAACCTTTGCTCTTCGCATGCAAGCTTGCCGCGGCCACCCACCGCATCCCTTCCAACATGGTGGAAAGGTTGTGGTCGTTGTTGCATCAGGTGGGACTTTCCCCCAGTCGGATGGAGGGACCACACAAATCCGCGCATTCGGTGAAACCCACCATCGATACCGACCTTACCATTTCCTATTCGGGGGTTGTGCCTACTGTGGATGGCAAGGACCTGCTCCACATTCTCTCCATCGTGCGGAAAGTCGATGTGGTGAGTTCGTACGAAATCACCAAGGGCAGCATCATGCGTGCCTTCGATTTCGGTTATTCGGTCGATGATATCGTTTCCTACCTGCGTGGGCTCACCCACGCCAATCTGGACGGATTGGTAAATCTCATCAACCACTGGAAAGAGGAATTTTCATCCATCTCCATCTATGATGGAATCGTGGTGAAATCGGATGAACGTCATGCCAGGATCATCGGTGCCCTTCCTGCGTTGCAGGAGCATATCATCGCCACCATCGCTCCCGGGATTTTTCTATTCTCCAGGAAGACGGAGATGGTATGGAGGGAAGTGCTCGTCGCAACCGGAATCGGGTACCTTCCGGCAAGTATCGGTATCGAGGAACAAGAAGGTGAACACAAGTCTTCTGCAATGATCGTTTCCTCCATTGGGGAGGAAGCTCCGATCGATTTGGCGGTGTTCCCCTTGGATCCGACAGCACACGATGGAGATTCGGAGCGCACACTACGGAACATGATCATATCCAAGATATCCAACCCCACTGAACGGGAGGGTTTGCTTTCCCGTCTCGAGCGAAAGTTGATCTTGGTTCCCCAACAGATTTTTGCAGCCTTGGGCCCGGTACAAACCATGCAAGCCAGCGGTTTCGACTACCAGGGTAAAATGAATCTTTGCAAGAGTGCGGTCAATTCCCAATCCGATCTTCTCGAGCTGCATATACTTGATGGGAATGGCGAGAGGGAATTGTTGCTTGCCGAGGCCAAGGAGTTCATCCCTTCCAACGAAGCTCCATCCCTAAGGGTACAGACGATTCCTCAGGGAGAGGAGCGTTTGATCCCCCTTACCGCTCTCTTCAAGGTACGGAAGCTCAAGCGTTCAGTCTTCTTCGAGCTCTAGATTGTGTTCCAGCCGCTTGGGATAATGATATCCCGTGAAGGCTTCGAATTGGTGTTTTCCCTGTCTGACCAGCATATCGATTCCGAAATGGAGCCTACACCCAGCTTCCAATGCGCGTTGCATCATCCTGGTGTATTTCGGCCGATAGACCAATTCATACACCACCTGGTTCCTGTTGAAGGGATACTCGGGAATAGGATCTCCATCTACATCGGGAACCATTCCCACCGAGGTGGTCTGCACCACCAGATCGACCTTGTAGTACTCGTTGGCATTGTCAAGCGAATCGTACGAGGCCATGGTTTCCATAGCCAGATGTTTGGCCCTATCCACATTCCTGTTGACGATCGTCACCTTGCATCCATGGTTTCGCAACGCCCACACCACGGCCCGTGCGGCTCCTCCTGCTCCGATGACAAGAGCACTCTGGATCTTCTTCGCATCGATTTCGGTCACCAACGGCTCCACAAATCCATAGTAGTCGGTGTTCATTCCCACCCAAAGGTTCTTCGAACGCACCACCGTGTTGCAACTGCCGATCTGCTTCACCTCCCTGGTGATCTTGCCAAGATAGGGCAATACCGCCTGTTTGTGGGGTACGGTTACCGAAAATCCCGAGATGTGCAACATTTCGGCCAAGATGAAGAAGGAACGCACCGAATCGACTGGAAAGGGAAGATAGATCGCGTTGAAATTGATCCCCCTGAACCCGGGATTCTGTATTCTCGGACTGAACGAATGTAGGACTGGATTGCCGATCACACCATAGATATGGGTTCTGTCGTCCACTCTATCGGCATGATAGAGTGTCTTCATTTGCCGAGCGGTGATCTGTCCCGGAGCAATCGGGATCTCCGAACAATAGGTCCACAACGAACCCATCCTCTTGTAGAGGATTCTTGAGGGCAAGCCGAAATCACCCATACCAAGAACGATCTTTTCATCAACTCCCTTCAGTTCCGTGCGTACTCGGAAGAGCGTGATGAGGTCGATGATGGAGTTTGGTGTTACGGCGAGTTTCGGGATATCGCCTTTCGCCGCTATCTTGGAAATTCGATGGAATATATCATCTGGCAGACCGTTGAAATCATGGGTTGATCGGATGATTCGTATTCCCTTGCCACGCGCCTTCTGTTCCGCAATCGAACGTTTCACATCATATTCGATGTCCACATAGGCAAAATCCCCATCAAGGATGGACTCCAGCAGGGCCAAGCGACTTCTCTCGGGACCGGCGTACCGGCCTCCATCGCTTTGTCGGCGTATGGTGACGATCACTGGAACGTCGACAAGTGAGGGAAACAGGGCGGCACGAACTCGAGAGGATTCATGGAGTAGATCGATCCTCAGTTCAACAAGATCGACATACTCCCTGTTCCTCTCGAACTGGGATACGTTCTCTTCAATCGTGCTACCTGTAAGAACCAGACAAATCATCGGAGTTCCTCCATGTTCTCATGACGATAATGACGCTATGAAGGACTCCTTGCATCCCAATGCGCCGTTGTGGTAGGTTTATCATACCCGCAACCAATCGAATCTGCAACACCTAGCCAACATACGGAGCGTCCATGGGAACACTACAGGTACAGAACATCAACCTTGCGTATGGAGACAGGGATCTCCTGAACGATATTTCGTTCACCCTCGGCGACAAGGGGCGGTCGGCCTTGGCCGGTGGCAATGGTTCCGGCAAATCGACCCTACTCAAAATCATCCATGGTGATATCGTTTCGGACAGCGGAACGATTGCGACCACCAGAGGAATGAGGATTTCCTATCTTCCACAGAGCGATATCATTCACCACGGTTCCTCCTTGTTCAAGGAGATTGAAAAGGGCTATGGGCGGTTCCACGTTTTGCTCGAAAGGAAGCATCGTATTGAGATGCGTCTTGCCTCCATCGACGAAAATGAGAATCATCAAGGCTTGTTGCAGGAATTGCACGAGATCCAGGAAACCCTTTTGCACAGCTCCTATTACCATAGGGATGCCACCATGGAACAGGTTTTAAAGGGACTCGGCTTCACCAGGGATGATTTTTCCCGCATGTGTGAACAATTCAGCGGAGGATGGCAGATGCGCATCGCACTCGCCAAGGTTTTGGTGGAGGATCCCGATGTCATGTTGCTCGACGAACCCACCAACTATCTGGATATCGAAGCGAGGATTTGGTTGCGCAATTACTTGAAGCAATACCGCGGTTCGGTGATGATCGTTTCCCACGACCAGGACTTCCTCGACGAGACGGTGAACGAAGTCTATGAACTGTTCGATGGTACACTCACCCGCTACAGTGGAAACTACAGTTCCTACCAGATCCAACGTGAAATGGAACTCGAGCAACTGGAGAAGGCCTTCAAGAACCAACAGAAGGCTATTGAGAAGACCGAACAGTTCATCGAACGCTTTCGCTACAAGGCCACCAAGGCCAAACAGGTGCAAAGTCGTGAGAAGCAGTTGGAGAAGGTCGAGATGATCCGGATTCCACAGCATCTCAAGAAACTTTCATTTCGTTTTCCAGAGCCTCCCCATAGCGGCAATGATGTGCTGTCCATCGAAAACCTCTCCAAGAACTATGGCGAGTTGCAGGTGATCGAAGATCTCTCATTTGTACTGAACAAGGGTGATCGGATGGCAGTGACCGGGAAGAACGGCGCGGGAAAGACCACTTTGCTCAGGATATTGGCCCAACTCGACACGAACCATACGGGCCTGGTGAGGTTGGGTACTGGTGTGAAAATCGGTTATTTTGCCCAAGATACCAGCAATACACTCGACCCTTCCCACACAATTCTCCAGGAGGTGGAATCGATTGCCGACACCTCCGATATCCCGAGGTTGAGAAGTCTGCTCGGTTCCTTTTTGTTCAGTGATGACGATGTCGACAAGAAGGTTGCGGTGCTCAGCGGTGGAGAGAAGAGTCGTCTCGCATTGTTGAAGATCCTGTTGCATCCGGCGAACCTACTGATCCTTGACGAACCCACCAACCATCTCGACATCAATGCGAAGCAGGTGTTGCTGGAGGCTTTGGGAAGTTATGGTGGGACTGTGCTGTTCGTTTCCCACGATACCCACTTCATCAAGCATATCGCCAACAGGATCCTGTACTTGAGTGACGATCGTCCCGAAATGTTCGAAGGCGACTACGAATACTTCTCTTGGAAACTTGAACAGAAGGAGGCGATCGAACCGCTGTACGAATCATCGGTGAATTCCCCTCCCGTGGAAAAATCGGAATCAGCCGTTTCCCGGAAAGAGACGAACAGGATGAAGAACCGCTTGAGGAATCTCCACAAGGAATCGGAAGATCTTCTTTTGGACATCGAACGAATCGATGGGAAGGTGAAACAGGTGATGTTGGACATGTCTCTGGAGGAGAACTACTCCGACAGTATGAAGATCACCTCCCTGCTATCCAAGAAGGAGAACCTCGAACATCGTCACCATGAAATGGAGGCGCAATGGTTCTCCCTTCAGGATGAAATCGAGTCATTGGAGGCTGAACTTGGTGCATGAGATGGATTTCAAGGCTATTCTTCCCGAACTGATCCTCGCATCGCAGTCGCCGGCAAGAAGGGAATTGCTCGAATCACTCGGTTGCAAGGTACATGTGGTTCCCACGAATGCCGACGAATACCACGGTGGCACGGTGGGTTTGGCGGTGGTCAAGGAATTGGCGGAAAGGAAGATGTCGCATTTCCTCTCCATCCACCGGACCCCTCCACTTCCGGTATTGACCGCGGATACCCTCATCTGTTGCGAAGGAATGTTGGTCGGAAAGGCCGCCGATGAAGTGCAGGCCTTCGCCCAGATACGGATGTTGAGTGGAAGATCACACCGCGTATGCAGTGGATTCGCACTGTATCTTCCATCCTTGCATCGAGATGGGACTTTCCTTTCGGGAAGCGATGAGGCCATGGTGACATTCGCCGCTTTGACCGATGAAGAGATTTCCGACTATGTTTCCCATTCCGATTGGAGGGGTGCTGCGGGATCATATCGCATCCAAGGGGAAGCGAAGCGGTTCATTGAGGGAATTACCGGTGATTTTGCCACTGTCGTGGGCTTGCCAATACAGGCGATTTCTGCCATATTATCTTCACCGGGCAGTCTTTGACTGCGCGGAATATCCACCATATGGTGAGAAATAGCGAAGGGGACGGGTTTCAAAGTACCCGTCACAGGAGGAATTGTGTCCGTAGTTACCATGAAGAGCCTGCTCGAGTCAGGCGTACATTTTGGTCACCAGACCAAACGTTGGAATCCCAAGATGGCCCGTTTCATCTTCTCCGAAAGGAATGGAATCCACATCATCGATCTGCAGAAGACCAGCGCTTGCATCGTCGAAGCCTACGATGCGGTCAGAAACCAGGTGAAGCAGGGAAAGACCATCCTGTTCATCGGAACCAAGAAACAAGCGCAGCAGACCATCGAAAGTGAAGCAAAGCGCTGCGGTATGCCGTATGTGAACAATCGCTGGCTGGGTGGAATGCTCACCAACTTCACCACCATCCGAAAATCCATCAACAGACTCAAGAAGCTTGAGAAGGAAGAGGTCGATGGAACTTTCGACAGTTACACCAAGAAGGAGATCGCACTCCATTTGAAGGAGAAGGCGAAACTCGAAAAGAACCTTGGCGGTATCAAGGAAATGAAGGATCTGCCCGGAGCGATCTTCATCATCGATACCAAGAAGGAAGCCATCGCTGTTGCCGAAGCCAAGCGTTTGGGTATTCCCATCATCGCTGTGGTCGACACCAATTGCGATCCCACCAATATAGATTATCCCATCCCCGGAAACGACGATGCCATCCGTGCGATCAGCCTGTTCGTGGAGATCATCGCCAATGCGGTGCTCGATGCGGATAAGGAAGTGGGCATAGAGATCATCGAAACACTCCCCGAAATCGAGAAGGAGGAGACTTCTTCGGACGACGATTCCGAAGAAGAGAAGGAGGAAGTCGTTTACGCCAGTGACGACGAGGAACCCGATTACACCAAGTTCGAAGTCTCTGAGGAAGATAAGGATTCCGAAGAGGAGGAGGACGTTTCCAAAGTGAAGGCTGTCAAGGTCACCGATGGTGGTATCGAGGTCGCTGAAGAGATCCTCTACGAAGAATAATAGCTAATTGCAAGGAGTATATTGTGGAAATTACCGCTGATATCGTAAAGAAACTGCGTGATGCCACCGGCGCTGGCATGATGGATTGCAAGAAGGCCCTGGTCAAGGCCGATGGCGATTTCGCCCAAGCCGAGAAGATCCTGAAGGAGATGGGGCTCGCCGCGGTCGCCAAGCGAGCCGGTCGTGCCACGAACAATGGTAGTGTGTTCACCTTGGTCAAGGACGGAAAGGCAGTCATCCTCGAGATGGCGTGCGAGACCGACTTCGTCGCAAGAAACAAGGATTTCATCGCTCTCGGAAAAGAGCTGTGCGAAGATGTGATCTCCAATGGATACGAAAGCATTGTCCCCGAACTCGAAGCCAAAGTGCAGGATTTGATCACCACTATCAAGGAAAACATGTCCCTCAAGCGTTTTTTGGTGTGGGATGTGGCCGACAACCAGTTGGTTTCCGAATATGTGCACGGCGAGGGTTCTCTCGGTGTGCTTGTCAAACTTGAATCCGACAAGAGTGAGGTCCTTTCACTCGACAAGGTGAAGGAATTTGCTTTCGACTGTGCATTGCATGTTGCCGCCTTCTCTCCACGGTACCTCGACAGTGCTTCCGTCGATGCCGACTATGTGGCTGAACAGACCGAAATCTTCACCACCCAGACGTTGGCCCTCGGAAAGCCCGAAAAGGTCGTACCCGGTATCGTGCAAGGTAAGCTCAACAAGCACTATAGCGAGATCTGTTTCATGCAGCAGCCATTCGTCAAGGATGATTCGCAGTCGGTCGAGAAGGTACTCGCAGCCCTTGCAAAAGAGGTAGGTGCGAAGCTTTCGATCATCGACTATGTGAATTTCCGTGTTGGAGTTGATGAATAGACCATATACAACCAGCCGCTCGGAATACTGTCCGGGCGGCAGGTGTCTGGAGGAACGTTATGCATACGGTTTTAGAAACATGTGAAACCAAGATGAAAAAGAGTGTCGCCGCGCTCGGCAATGAGTTCGGTGCCCTGAGGACAGGACGAGCCTCCGCGGCATTGTTCGACAAGATCAAAGTCGATTACTACGGTCAGGAGACCCCACTGTCCCAGGTCGCATCCATCAGTGTGCCCGAAGCCCGTCTGGTGGTGATCCAACCTTGGGACAAGTCGTTGTTGGGACCTATCGAGAAGGCAATCCTGAAATCGGAACTCTCGTTGAATCCCAACAATGATGGCAAGTTGCTGAGAATCAACTTTCCTCCCTTGACCGAAGACAGACGCAAGGAATTGGCGAAGAATGCCAAAGCAATCGCCGAACAGAGCAAGATTGCCATTAGAAATATCAGGCGTGAAGCGATTGACGAGATCAAGAAGCTGCAGAAGGCAGGAGACATCTCCGAAGACGAGCAGAAGGATCTCGAAGCAAAAACGCAGAACCTTACCGATGCCCACATCACGCAGATCACCGATCTGGCTGCGGAAAAAGAAAAAGAGATATTGGAAATTTGATCGTGACGTTGGATAGTGGCGACAAAGCGACATGTGTGGGATCAAAACAGTATCCCACGCATGTGGGTATCATCATGGATGGGAATGGCAGATGGGCGACCAAACGGGGTCTTCCGAGAACAGCCGGACACTACGAAGGTGTCAAGGCGGCGAAACGGATCACCACTGAGGCCTCCCGTCTCGGTATTCCCTACCTCACCTACTATGTCTTCTCGACTGAGAATTGGCGTAGGCCGGAGAAAGAGGTGAAATACCTGATGGATCTGCTCGCCACACGACTCTACAGTGAATTGGATTTCTACAAACGAATCGGTGCAAGGGTCCTCATACGTGGTGATTTCGATAAACTTACCGATGCGGCGCGAAACGCAGTGGTCGCAACCCAAGAAGCCACTGCTGCGATGGATAGGATTGTGGTATCGTTGGCCATCAACCATGGAGGTCACGATGAGATCGTGCGATCGGTGAATCGTTGGTTGGAGAAACGAACGGACGATGTACCGATCACCGCAAACGACATCCGCAACAATATCGACCTGTCGTTCATTCCTCCGGTCGATCTCATCATTCGTTCGGGAGGTGAGAAGCGATTGAGCAATTTCATGTTGTGGGACGCCGCCTATGCCGAATTTGCCTTCCATGATACATTGTGGCCCGACTGGGGTGCCAAGGATTTGAAGGCGGCATGTGATGAATTTGCCCAGCGGGCACGCAGGTTCGGAGGAATCGATACATGAGTAGTCTTGGCAAACGCCTGATCTTGACATTCACCAGCGTTCCCGCACTCTTCAGCCTCATCTACTTTCTCCCATATCAACATCATTTGGGTTTCGCCATACTTACGGTATTGGCTGTGTTCGTAGGCTCCTACGAAATCAAGCATCTGCTGTTTCCGAATGCAGGCAAGTCTCTCATTCCGTTTTGGTTTCCCATCCTTCTTCCGGCAGTCCAGTACATCGAGTTGGTGTATTTGTCCCGTGTCCCGATTTCCTATCTCGTCTTGATGCTTCTGTTCTCGTACGGGTTCACCAAAGAAATCTTCATTGGTGGGAAGGACCATTTCACCGGATCGATCGACCGTATCGCAAGAACAGTGTTCTTGATTATCTATCCGGGGTATTTTTCCATATTCCTGATAAGATTGCTCATGTTCGAACAGACATCGCTACTACTGTTGATGTTGTTCCTTCTGGTATTCGGCAACGATACATTCGCCTATGTATTCGGCATGTGGCTTGGTAAGAAGAACAGGAATATCTTCGCAGTGAGTCCCAACAAAAGCCTTGCGGGATTCATCGGCGGCATCCTCTCATCAGTCGCAATCGGTGTGATGTGGGTGTCTTTCGTTCCTGCGATGAAGGAATTGTTCACCCCCTTTGAAGGGATATTGATCGGTGTGGTCGTATCGATGGCCAGCAATATTGGGGATTTGATCGAATCTGCGCTCAAACGTGGGGCGAAGGTGAAGGACTCGGGAACCATCATCATGGGCCGTGGAGGCATCATGGATTCGATCGATTCACTACTCATCAGCGCACCTTTCTTCCTGGTGTTGATCCAGTTGTTCACTTGAGAGGTTCCCTATGAAGTGGGATGGGAAGCGAAAGGTTATCATTCTCGGTTGCACGGGCAGTATAGGAACCACCGCCTTGCAGGCAATGGATGGCCTCAAGGATAAATTTGAGATTGTGGGACTCAGCGCACATTCGGCTATCGATGATCTGATCCATATCAGCCGCACATGGAATTGTGGCACCATATGCCTTTCAAATGACAATTCCCCCATTGCACAAGACGTAGGCGACTTCACCATCCATACGGGACGTGAAGGCTTGCTGGACATGATTCGTACTACCGATGCCGATATCGTACTCAACGGTATCGCAGGTTCCAGTGGATTGGAACCAACGATGGTTGCGATTGAAAGTGGGAAGGATGTGGCCCTTGCGAACAAGGAGAGTATCGTCATGGCTGGCGACATCCTCTTTGATCTCGCCAAAGCCAAGGGAGTTTCCATCATCCCTGTCGATAGTGAGCACAGTACCCTTCATGCCCTTGTGCAAGCGCATGGCAGAGAACAAATCGATCGCCTGGTCATCACCGCTTCCGGCGGACCTTTCCTCACCACTCCTTTGGACCAGTTGCGGCACATCACCGTCGATATGGCCATCGCCCATCCTACTTGGGACATGGGAATGAAGATTTCCATCGATTCGGCCACATTGGCGAACAAGGGACTCGAGGTATTGGAGGCGTCCTATCTGTTCGGATTCCCCGCAGACGACATCGAGGTGGTGATCCATCCCCAGAGTATCGTCCACTCCCTTGTACGGATGCGCAACGGAGCGCTGTATGCCCAACTCTCCCCTCCCGATATGGCTCTTCCCATCATGTCAGCGCTCGCCGATGGGAGGTTTCCCTTGGAAGCCATTGTGAAACCTCTCGATTTCACCGATCTCACTTTGAATTTCCGTTCGCCCGATTTCCATCGTTTTCCGATGCTCTCATTGGCATATGGCGCGGTCCGTGCAAGAGGGTGTTATCCCATTGCATTCAATGGAGCCAATGAAATTGCGGTCAATGCGTTCATTCAGGGTAAAATCCGGTTCGATGCGATCGATAGGGTGGTCGAACAGGCGATGGAAGCGAATTGGTCCCACCGCTACACCAACCTTGGGGAGATCCTTGCGGCAGACTCCGCTGCGAGAGCATTGTCGAGAACCATCGTCGAAGGGATCGGATGATGAATGGCATCATCTCCTTTTCCATCGGGTTGCTCAGCATTGCCCTGATGGTGACGATTCATGAAACCGGACACTTCCTATTGGCCAAACTCACCGGCATTTCGGTTGAAGTGTATGCAATAGGCTGGGGAAAGGCGATCAAGAAATGGCAGTCCAAAGGAACCGAGTACCGGATCAACATCTTTCCCTTGGGAGGATATTGCCGCCTCAAGGGATCCGAAGACCTGAAACGTTCGCTCGATTCTGGTAAAAGCGAGTTGTCAGGCAACACAGAAGGTTCTCTCTTCTCCGTCCCTCCCTTGAAGCGGATCCCCACCTATATTGCGGGATCCCTATTCAATCTATTGTTTGCATTGGTGCTGTTCATTCCATTTTTCATGATCGACCACGAATCGTATGTCGATCCCAATAGGATTGTGGTTTCGAGTGACTATCCCACGGTGTTCGGTCAATCCGATGGACTACCGAATGCCGCAGGAAAAGCCGGAATGCGTACCGGTGACACCATAGTAGCCATAGAAGGACACCATGTGGACAGTTTCAGGGAGATTCAGGAAATCCTGGCCACCAGGACGAGCGATGGCCCCACCCTATTCACTGTCGAAAGGAACGGAAGACGCTTGGATATCGCGGTCGTTCCACGTGATGATGAGGCTACCGGACGTCCATTATTCGGCATCTCTTCGTTCATTGTTCCACGTATAGGCGCAATCGATGGACTCTCTCCTGAAAGTACTACGCCGATGCGTACCGAAGATGTGGTGGTTGCGGTACAAGGGATACCTGTTGCCCATACAATCGCCCTCATGGAAGTCTTGATTTCACATCCCAGGGAGGTTTCGATGCAGGTTCGCCACTTGGATGGAAGCATCGAGACCTTCAGCTACATTCCCCAAAAGGATATGGAGGGCAACAACCTCTACGGGTTCTCGATCTCTCGTCCGATAGAGACTGTCGCGGGCCTTTCCATCGGAGATGCGATAATCGGCGCATTCGGTAAGCTGTTCACCTCAATCGCCGATACCGTGCGTCTCATCCCCTCACTATTCACTCGGGACGGTGGTCTTGGCGAATCGGTCGCCGGACCTCTGAGAATTTCCTATGTGATAGGAGAGATGAGGAATGCGGGAATCAGAACAATGTTGCATTTGTTGGCGATGGTGAGCATATCCTTGGCCATCGCCAATCTGCTCCCGATACCGGGACTTGACGGTGGCGCGATTCTCTTGAGTCTGATTGAAGGATTGTCGGGAAGACGGGTGTCCCCCAAGTGGTATGTGAGGTTCCAGACCGCTGGCATGGCCTTCCTCTTGTTCATCATGTTGTTTGTACTTTCAGCGGATATAAGGTACTTTTTGTCAGGACCCCATTGACCGATCCATCTCAACGAAACGGACCAGATGGTTCTGGAATCCCATGGTGATCACACCCGTCTCTCCATTCCTCTGCTTAGCCAGGATCACTTTGGTCTCCTGAACCGGAAATCCATGCATGGTCTGATTTGGTTGCTTGTTTGTGCCATCCTGCCGTTCGGAACCTCCCGACATGTCGGCGAGACGATCCCTATGGAGCAGAATCACCACATCGGCATCCTGTTCCACCGATCCCGATTCCCTAAGATTGGCCAGGTTCGGTTCCTTGCCTTCGGCATCGCGGGAAACCTGTGAGAGGGCCACCACCGGAATCTGCAGTTCACGGGCCAAGGCCTTGAGCGAACGCGATATCTCGGCCACCTGTTCATGTCTGGGGACATTGGCATTCGATTCGGGGTTGATGAGGCTGATATAGTCCACAAATAGGATCTTGATGTCACGTTCCCGCTTCATGCGACGGGCCTGGCTTCTCAGATCGAGCAGCTTGATGTTCGGTGTGTCCTGTATGTAGAGCTTCCCCTCATAGATCCTACTTGCCGCATCAACGATATTCACCATATCCTGACTACGCAGGATGGCCGATCGTATCCGCTTGGAATCGACATGCGCCTCAGCGGCAAGGATCCTTTCCATGATCGCCATGCTCGTCATTTCCGCTGAGAAGAACCCTGTGGGAATCTTTCTATGGATTGCCATGTCGATCGCCATTGATATCGCGAAGGCGGTTTTTCCCACCGATGGACGTGCTCCTATGACGATGAATTCGGCGGGTTGGAAACCTCCGGTCATCTCGTCGAGTTGCACGAAACCGGTCTTCACTCCATCGATGTTGCCGTATTTCGCACGTTGCATCAAGCGATCGACGGTCTTGTTCACCAGAAGTGAACTCTCCTGGTATTTTTCCGTGAAGGTACCGCTACTCGCTTGGAGATCGCTCATTTTCCGTTCGCTCTCATCGAGCACATTTGCGATATCCTGCGATTCGTCGAACACCTCCTCACGCATTTTCCCGCTCAAATCGAGCAGAGCCCTTCTCAGGCTGTGTGAGCGTACGATATTGGCATAGTACGAGGCATTCGTGGTGGTGGGCACATCGCTTGTGAGCGATGCGATATAGCCCATGCCACCGGCAAGATCCAAGAGGTTCTTGGATTTCAAATATTCCGATATGGTGATCAGATCGATGGTCTGGGAACTGTGTTCCTGATGGAACGACAGTATGGCATCGAACAAGACCTGATGGCCGGGCTTGTAGAAATCATCCTTCCGCAACATTTCCGAGACTTCACTGAAGGCGGTGGTACTGAGCAAGACCGCTCCAAGCACCGCCCGTTCAGCATCATCATTGTGGGGAGGGATACGCCCGGCCGACAGGTTGGGTGCCATCTATTCCTCGTCTTCTTCCTCGGAATCGTCCTCTTCAACACCTTCGGCGCCGTATTCGGGTTCTTCCTCAACCGGCACTTCTTCCTCGACCGCTTCCGCTTTTGCAGCTGCCTTCGCTGCCGCGGCTTCAGCCTTGGCCGCAGCCTTTTCCGCAGCGGCCTTCTCGGCCTCCTGCTTCTTTATGGCGTTCTCGCTGACGACTTCGATCTTCACGTGGGCACTTTCCCCTTCGTAGAGACGTACCTTAATGGAGTAGGAACCCACCATTTTGATGGTGTGCGAGGCGACTTCGATCCTCTTCCGCTCCACCTCGATTCCTTCCTTGGCAAGCGCTTCCTGAATCATCGAGTTGGTGACGGATCCGAACAATTTGCCTGAATCGCCGGCAGAAACGGCCAATGTGAGGGTCATCTCATCAAGGCGGTCCTTAAGTCCCGCAGCAGCCTTGCGTTTCTCTTCCTTTCTCTTTTCAATAGCCGCGGCGCGACCTTCGAACAAGGCTTGATTGGCCCTGTTGAACAACACCGCGTACCCTTTTGGGAGAAGGTAATTGCGGGCGTAGCCGTCCTTCACGACAACCACGTCCCCTTCCTCTCCGAGATTATGAACATCCTGGTTCAATATGATTTTCATAGAATGTATCTCCTTATGCAATCTTTCTATACCTGACCCACGTCTCCGATACACCGAACAACGGCAGCACCACCAACGGAATCACATTCACACCCGGCAACATGACCAATAGGAAAGAGAGGAGGAATATCCTCGTTGCCGTCGCTCCCGGATTTCTCTTCCGGACCAGGAATGCGAGTATCGAAGCTCCTTGCACCATATAGAGCAAAGTGCACGATAGTGCAACATTCCATGCGAGGCTTTCCAGCACAGGCATGTCGACGATAAGGGTTGCCAGAACCATGGTCCAACTTCCCAAGAATATCCATACGGAAATCCCTGGTAGCGACCATCGTGCCATTCGATCCTGATAGGACCATTCGGACCGATGGATCAGCAGTTCGCTGATGAGCACCGATAATCCGAACTGCCCGATGAACAATGGCAGAAATGCCAGTTTCAACAGGATGACCGCCGTATCGAACATGGTAGAGGCGTTCATACCCATAGGCAATTGTCCACCGAAGATACCTGGAACCATGGTTTCCACCAACCGCCTGTAGACATCGGCGGTAGCGGTAGCCGATTCCGAATCTCCGGAGAGCCAAACCAACAACCCTATTCCAAAAATCGCAGCGAACGATGAGGATACAAGGAGTTTCACCAACATCCCCTTCGTCTGCAATCCAATCCATATTCCGGCTCCAGCCAACATCGATAGCGGCATGTAGAAGCCCACCACCAACGCTCCGAACACCGAAACATCGCCCAAGATCCCTCCAAGTCCAGCCAGTTGGGTCACCAGCAACAGCACAGTCACCACAGCCACGGGCAACAAGGCCCATTTCTCAGGTCTGAACCGTGGAGCGAAGAACAGCAATGGTACGATGAACACGGTCGAGGAGGCCACTACCCTGTACAACAACAGGGACAATCCGACGGCCAATACTCCCGAACGCACCATCACCATGGTTTGCCGTTCCATAGGACTCCCTGCTACTTTCGATCGAACGGCAAGTAAGCCAATACTCTCGCCCGCTTGATCTCGGTGGTGAGGGCACGCTGATGCTTCGCACAGGTGCCGGTGATCCTACTGGGGAGAATCTTGCCCCTTTCGGTCACATACCTTCTCAGCAGGTCGGGATTCTTGTAATCGGCGACCAGATTCTGGGTACAGAATTTGCACACCTTCTTCCTGAAGGGTCCCTTGCGGTTTCCAAAACGTCGGTCTCTGGAGTTGTAGCCCCGACCGTCGTTGGAATCCCTATCTCTCATATTGTCCTTATCTTCTTGCATACTGTTTCAACTCCTAATTCCCATCAGAATGGGATGTCGTCATCAAACTGTTCAGGGCCGGGAAAACTTGATGGAGCCGACGGCATCCTCTGATTTCCCTTCGGTTCGAAACCACCGGAAGGACGGTTCGGTTGGCTCTGGTAGCCACGATTATCCTGACTGTTTTGGTTGTTTCCTCCGGAGGACCCTCCCAGCAACTGAATGTTGTTGGCAACGACCTCAATCCGGCTCCTGCTTTGTCCTTCCTGCTCCCAGCGGCTTTGCCGCAATTCGCCTTGGACGCACACTTGCCGTCCCTTGGTCAAATACGGATTCAGTACTTCCGCCTGTTTGCCCCATACCGTGATATCGAAGAAACTCACCTCTTCCTCCCTCTGGTCACCGGACCTCTTCATTCGGTTCACAGCCAGGGAGAATCTACCGACAGCGGTACCGCTGTTGGTGAATCTCAATTCACTTTCACGTGTGAGACGACCGACGAGCACTACGATATTGGTGTCATTGGCCATAATCTTCTCCGTACCTATGCTTGTTCGCTATTGTTGACGAACAGGAACTTAAGCACAGGCTGCATAAGCTTGAAGGAGTTGTTGAAACCGTTGATGGTCGACGGATCCGCCTTCAGCTCGAAGTAGTAATAGTGTCCCTTGTCTTGTTTCTTGATGGAGTATGCGAGATTACGCACACCCATGTCATCCTGCTTGGTGATCTCGACTTGTGCGGTATTGAATTCCGCGGTAATCAAATCGAGTCCCTTCGCCGTCATCTCTTCGTTGGAATCGAAGATGACGGTAAACTCATAATTTCTCATAGTTCCTCCTTACGGACTATATGATCCACTCACAGTGGATAAAGAGGTCAAAATACCCTATCACAAGGGGTTCGGACATGTCAAGGTGATGGGAAACCAGAAAAAACCGGTTCATGCACGAAAGCTGTGTGAAATGAAGGATCTGTTCTTCGGATGTTTTCTG
>CAYZJV010000012.1:0-31238 GCA_964478945.1 uncultured Spirochaetaceae bacterium
TCCGGTTTTTGGTGCCGGCATGCGTAGGTTCGAATCCTGCCGCCCCTGGTAAGGAAAGTACAAGGAGTTTTCTGATGAAAGACACGAATTTGACCGGCATACTCAGGAAGGAAGATTTTGGATCGGCTGGTTCCAGGAGAGTGCTGGCCACGGGTCGTATTCCCGCTGTCATCTATGGCAAGAAGGATCCCGTACATATCACACTCGACGCAAACGAGTTCCAGAACAAGATGCGCCACTTTTCCGAGGCGACTCTGCTCTCCATCAAGGTTGGTCGCAAGACCCACCATGTGTTGATGAAGGATTATCAAGAGAATGTGATGAGGGGGACTGTCCACCATGTCGACTTCTACGAAGTCACCAAGGGTGAGACATTGCGCACCTACGTACCTGTCGTGCTCCATGGAAACCCCGAAGGAGCCAAGTTCGGTGGTGTGCTCGATCAGGTGACCCATGAACTTGAGGTCGAATGTCTTCCCAAGGATCTTCCCGAGCATATCGTGGTCGATGTGACGAAGCTCAACCTCAATGAAAGCATCCACTTGGGTAATATCGAGGTTCCCGAAGGTGTGAAGTTCCTCGCCCACGAGGAGACCACCATCGCATCGGTGAAGGGTGTCAAGGAAGTGGTTGCTGCTCCCGAAGCCGAGGGCGAGGGGGAAGAGGTTCTCGAAGAGGGTGCCGAGCAGTCCGAAGAGGAATGATGCGGTACTGAAAGGAGGCGCTCCTGCCACTTGTTTTCGGGTTGGGAAACCCTGGTTCCCCGTATGCCCATTCCAGACACAACGTGGGATTCGATGCCCTCGACAAGATGACAGCGTTTCTTCATTGCAAGATGGGGAGGCGCTGTTTACGTCTCTACCGACAGGCCCGTATTGATGGGCCCGATGGTACGAAGTCCCTTCTGGTGCAACCGCTGACCTTCATGAACCGATCTGGGGCCATTGTGCATCATTTTATCCCCAAGCACTACCAAGTCGAGGATTTGATCGTCATCTGCGACAATCTCGATCTCCCTGCCGGAACGATCAGAATACGCAAAGGTGGTTCTTCGGCAGGGCACAATGGGCTCAAATCACTGATCGAGCGCCTCGATTCATCTGATTTCATCAGGATTTATGTGGGCATCGGGAGGCCTGGCAAGGGATCCACGGTGGTCGAACATGTGCTGGGTGTTCCACACGATCCCATCGAGCGGGAGGCACTGGACGAAGGGATCTTGCAGGCCGCCCAAGCAGCTCTGGAACTGTGCCGAGGAAAGACGATCGAGGAGGTTTCACGTGTCTACAACAAGCGAAACGGCTCTCGATGAAGTGCGCCAATTTTTCGTTTCCCACCAGGTGGGGACAAGCAAAAGGATCCTTGTCGCCTTCAGCGGTGGTTGCGATTCCCTTGCCCTGGCCATTCTTCTATCCCGACTGTTTCCCCACGAACATCTGCATGCCCTCTATGTGAACCATCGGCTCAGGACGGAGTTGGAGCTTGGGGAGGAAGAGCGGTTGAATGCCAAGAATTGCAACTCGGTGGGCATTCCCTTTTCCATCGTGAGACTGGATGGAGGGGCGGTGGATGGGTTGTCCCTTGCTCGGGGGAATGGCATCGAGGATGCGGCTAGAACGCTGCGCTACCAAGTGTTGGAGCAAAAGCGGATCGAATTGGGCTTCGACCATATCGCAACGGCACATACGTTTGATGATCAGGCCGAGACGATGCTCATGCGACTGTTGCAGGGTAGTGGTCCTTCGGCATTGCAGGGGATTGCTCCTGAGCAGGGTGTGGTGCTCAGACCGTTGTTGCGGGTGACGAGATCCATGATCGAAGAGGTGGTGTCCGAATATGGCCTCACGGCTTCGGAGGACTCGACCAATGCCGATACCCATTTCCTACGCAACTCGATCCGTCATGAATTGGTACCCCATGTCGCACGTCTGTTTCCCCGCTATCGTGAGGCTTTGGATCAGGTTGCCATGCGCAACAGGGAGGTGGTCCGATGCCTGTCTCCCGCAGTCGATGCCGCGATTGTCGAATTGGTGACACGGTCGGAGGATTCGGTGGTCTGTGATTTGACCGCAATCGGGACGTATGATCGATATGTGCTGGAACAGGTGGTCTATCACATGTGGTCCCTGTTGCCCACCCGCGAGGGAAGGCGCTTGCCCTACAGACAAGTGGATTCCATAGTGGAACGGTTGGTGAAGGGTGGATCCGATGGGGAACGCATGGTGTTGGCGGATACGACGTTGGAATTCGAAACGGAACGGCTGGTGTGGAGTAATGGGCTTCCTGCCCTAGCCGAAGGGTACCTCTCCTTCGTATATTCGGATCAGGTGGAACTCGATGGAAGCCATCGATTGATCTTGGGAGGTGCCCCGATAAGTTCGGTGCCTGTTGAAAAGCGGGCCAGGATCGACGGAGCGACACTTGCTCCTCCTGTGGTGGTCCGTTCCTATCGTGAGGGAGACACAATAAGCTTGGTCGAGGGTACCAAGAAGGTGGGCTCCTTGTTCTCCGATTGGCATATCCGCCGATCACAGCGATGGCGGATTCCGGTGGTGGAAGATACCGTCGGAGTGTGTGCCGTGCTCGGTGGAGCCTTCGGCGGGTCCGATCGGGTGGCGACCAGGTGTCTCGGTACCGCACTTGCCCGAAATGGCGGTACATTATATAGTGTTGTGGAATTGGAAGGATAGTATTGTGGATAAAGAGTACGAAGAAGAGAAGAAGCGGAATTCTGATGAGAATGGCGATCGCGACGACAACCGCAATGGTGGGGGTCGGGACCGCAAGGATGATCGTGATCGACAGAACGACGACGACAACCGGTTCTGGACCGGGCGGAACAACGATCAGGACAACCGCCGCAACCAACAGAAGCGTCCGAACAACAACCCGCAGGGCCCGAAGTTCGATTTCAGTCGGAAGAATAGGGTGGCCCTGGGGTTCTTCGTGTTCTTGATCGCCACCTTCACCTTCATGCTGTTCAGCGAGGGGAACACCATGGGTGTCCAGGAAGTTCCCTACAGCGCCTTCATCAATTATGTGGAGGCGGGACAGGTGAATGCGGTCGAGATCGAGGATCAGAATCTGATCACCTTCTCGCTTCGCAACAATATGACCGCTACCACACGTATTCCCTATGCCGATGATTCCTTGATGGATGTGTTGCGTAAGAACAATGTGCAGGTGACTGGAACCGTGCGGGGCATTTCGTTCCTCCAGGTGGTCTTGCAGATGCTCCCCTGGATCATCTTCATTGGATTCACCGTCATGCTTTGGCGCCAGACGAAGGGTGCCAACGGCAATGTCATGGCCTTTAGCAAGAGTCGCGCCAAGGAGTACATGGAGACCGATGTGAAGCTCACCTTCGACGACGTGGCGGGTCAGAAGGAAGCCAAGTACGAGTTGCAGGAGGTTGTGGAATTTCTCAAACAACCGAAGAAGTTCCAGGATCTCGGTGCCAAGATTCCAAAGGGAGTCCTTCTGGTGGGTCCTCCGGGAACAGGTAAGACGCTCCTTGCCAAAGCAGTGGCCGGTGAGGCCGGTGTCGCCTTCTTCCATATGTCGGGTTCCGATTTCGTCGAGATGTTCGTCGGTGTCGGTGCCTCTCGTGTGCGCGATCTGTTCGAGCAGGGGAGGAAGAATGCTCCCTGTATCCTCTTCATCGACGAGCTGGATGCAGTTGGTCGAACCCGTGGTTCCGGTCTCGGTGGTGGACACGACGAACGTGAGCAGACGCTCAACCAGATGCTGGTCGAGATGGATGGATTCGATACGGCCACCGGGGTCATCGTGATCGCCGCCACCAACCGTCCCGATGTACTCGATCCGGCGCTTCTCCGACCGGGACGTTTCGACCGTCAGGTCGTTGTGGATATGCCCGATGTGGCCGAGCGTGAGGCGATCCTCACGATCCACTGCAAGAAGATCAAGAAGGCCGACGATGTGGATCTGAACAGGATCGCACGGGCGACTCCCGGTACCAGCGGTGCCGATCTGGCCAATCTGGTCAACGAGGCTGCGCTGTTCGCCGCCCGTTCTGGACGTGCCATGGTGACCATGGACGATTTCGAGAAGGGACGTGACAAGATTCTCTTGGGAGTGGCCAAGCAGTCGAAGGTGCTTACCCCTGAGGAGAAGCGGGCGACCGCCTACCACGAGTCGGGCCATACTTTGCTGCACTACTATCTGAAGAATCTCGATCCCTTGCACAAGGTGACCATCATTCCCCATGGAAGGGCGTTGGGACTCACCATATCGCTTCCCGAGAAGGATGCCTATACGAAGAACCGCAGCATGCTCACCGATTGGATCAAGGTCTGCATGGGAGGATACGTGGCTGAGGATATCATCTATGGAGAGACCACCACCGGTACGAGCAACGACATCAAGCAGGCCACCGACATCGCCCGCAGGATGGTCACCGAGTGGGGAATGAGCGATATGGGATTCATCGGATTCGGCAAGGAGGATGAGCCGTTGTTCCTCGGACGTGAGATTGCCCAGCATAAGGATTACTCGGACGATACGGCGAGAAGGATTGATGCCGAGGTCACCAAGATCCTCGAGAATGCGATGGCCGATACCCGCAAGATCCTCACCGAGCATCGCGAGGAGCTCGACAAGCTCACCGAAGCGTTGGTTGAGCATGAGACGCTCGACGATGCGCAGATTCGCGTATTGCTGGGCTTCGAACCCGCCGAACATACGACGAAGTTCATCTAGGCAGAGACCAGAGAGAGACACATGGCCAAAGACCCACGCAATATTCGCAATTTTTGTATTATAGCCCATATCGACCACGGCAAATCGACGCTTGCCGACCGTTTCATCGACAAGGCGAAACTGGTGAACACACGTGGTCCGTTGCAGCAACAGATGCTCGACAATATGGACATTGAGCGGGAGCGGGGGATCACGATCAAGAGTCAGGCCGTCACCATCCCCTACAAGGCTTTGGATGGTCAGGATTACGAGCTCAACCTTGTCGATACCCCGGGACATGTCGACTTTTCCTATGAAGTTTCCCGTGCCATCGGTTCCTGTGAAGGGGCCTTGTTGCTCATCGATGCGGCCCAGGGGGTGGAAGCCCAGACACTGGCGAACATGTATATGGCGATGGAATTGAATCTTGAGATCATTCCCGTGATCAACAAAATCGATCTGCCAAGTGCCGATATCGACTCATGCCTTCACCAGATCGACCATGATCTGGGACTCGATCCCGATCTGGCCGCCTTGGTATCGGCGAAGACGGGACAAGGCATAGACGAGTTGTTCGAAACGATAGTGAAGTATATTCCCGCTCCCGAGGGTGATTCCAAGGCTCCATTGCGGGCGCTCATCTTCGATAGCCACTATGATGCCTATCGTGGAGTCATTGTTCATTTCCGGGTATTCGACGGCTCAATCGAAGAGGGACAGGAGATCAAGCTCTTCTCCACCGATGCCGAACATACGGTGGAAGAGGTCGGTGTCTTCAAGATGGGCCTTATACGTACCCAGAGGCTCAGTGCCGGCGATGTGGGCTACTTCATCGCGGGGATCAAGACGATCCGTGACATCCGGGTGGGGGATACGGTAACCGATGCCAACGTTCCCTGCAAGAATCCGCTGCCAGGATTCAAGGAGGTCAAACCGGTGGTGTTCTCATCGATCTATCCGGTGGATTCGAACGATTACGAGGAGTTGCAGGATGCGATCGACCGTTTGAAGCTCAACGATGCCTCGCTCATCTATGAAAAGGATTCTTCGGCTGCGCTCGGATTCGGGTTCCGTTGCGGGTTCCTCGGAATGCTCCATCTGGAGGTGGTCCAGGAGAGGATAGAGCGGGAATTCGACCTTTCCATCGTGTTCACGAGTCCTTCGGTACGCTATATCGTCCATATGAAGGATGGAGAGGAGCTGAAGATCGACAATCCCCTCAGTTATCCCGATCCGATGAAGGTCGAGTATGCCGAGGAACCCTATATCCAGGCGGAGATCATCACACCGGCGACCTATGTGGGCAATGTGATCAGTCTCTGCATGGAAAAGCGTGGCGTGCAGACGGCGATGAATTACCTTGATGAGAAACGTGTCGAGTTGATCTACGAGATGCCCCTCGCTGAGGTCCTGTTCGAATTCTACGATCGTCTGAAATCGGTATCGCGCGGGTATGCGAGTTTCGATTACCATGTGATCGGCTATAGAAGAACTGACTTGGTGCGACTGGACATTCTGGTCAATGGAGAACCTGTCGATGCGTTGAGCCAATTGGTGTTCCGTGGGAATGCCCAGATCCGGGCACGTCAGGTGTGTGAGCGGCTCAAGGATGAGATTCCCCGCCAGATGTTCAAGATTCCCATCCAGGGAGCCGTCGGAGGCAGCATCATCGCCCGAGAGACGATCAGCGCGTTCCGCAAGGATGTGACCGCCAAGTGTTACGGTGGTGACATCTCGCGTAAGCGCAAACTCCTCGAACGTCAGAAAGAGGGAAAGAAGCGGATGAAGATGGTCGGCAATGTCGAGATTCCCCAGCAGGCGTTCCTCGCGGTGCTCAAGACGAACGACAACTCGTAGTTCAGGCGAGTACCGTCATGTAGTAGTCGTTGAGGCTTGATCCGGCATAGATGAGTGCATGCAGCGACTTGAGTACGATGAATTCGTCCTCGAGTCCCTTTTCCTTCACCAGTTCTCCCAACAACTTGATGGTCCTCAGTCCCTCGATCACCGTGGTGCTCTTGGGATTGTTCGAGAATCCTTTTCCGATGAGCAGTCCCAGTGTGCGGTTCCGACTCAAATCGTTCAAGGCGGTGAGTCCAAGGTCTCCCAAGCCACAGTAGTTGAAGATCGTCTTCTCGTCACAACCGTAGAGCCGGAGCATGCTCCTCATTTCGTTCACCGCCTTGGTCATCAAGAGAAAGTCCACATTGGGAGAGTTGTAGCGTCCGCTCACTATTCCTATTGCGATCGCGTACATGTTCTTCAACACGCTGAGGAACTCCACTGCCCTGATGTCCTCCGAGTGGTCTATGGTGATTCCGGTTTCGCGCATGACATCCTTGAGATGAAGATAATCCTCTTTTGTACCCCCGAAGGTCATTCCCGATGGATCTCCGTTCATCACCTCGACAGCGAATGTAGGCCCCTTGAGGCTTCCCGTATGGGGAAATGGGATTTGTTCAATGAGAAACGATCCGTCTTCGGAAAGTCCCTTGGAGAGGTTGACCACCAAGAGCTCCTCCCTCACCTCATGTGCTATTGCATGACAGAACGATTCTATCGCTTTGGAGGGTATGGCCAGAAACAGCACATCGGCGGTGTACGTGCAGGCGATATCGCCGGTTGCGACGATGTCGTGGTGGATATGGCGTCCGGGAAAGTACTTGGTGTTCTGACTGTTGGTGTTGATGTCGTGGATCACATCGTCTTCTATGGTATAGAGGGTGATTGAGTTGTCGTTGTTCCACGAGAGTCTTTGTGCTAGTGCCGTTCCGAAGACTCCGGCTCCTGCAACGACGATGGATCTCTTGGGCATGGATATCCTCCTGATGTTGTTCTTGCGGTAACATATGCATGGGATAGCGGTTGCCGTCTGTTTCTGACACTATTAGTAATACTGTTTTCAATATTATGCAACAGGGGAGGTGCCTTCATAGAAGCGCGCGATCAGTTCATACCGTCCTCCCACCCTGGCTTTTCGATAGAGGTGTCGGTTGTGGTTCGCCACGGTTCTTGCCGAGATGTCCAACTCTTTCGCAATCTCCTTGTCACTCTTTCCCTCAAGCAGCAACCGCAACACCTGGGCCTCCCGCTCCGACAAATCGTGATCACCGATGAAATGTTCGATGGACAGATGTTTCGCAGGTTGCTGGGGATGCTCGATTTCATCGAACACGGCATCGATTTTCCTTTTCATCAGATCGATACGTGAATCGGCCACTTCCCGATCATGGACCAAGGTGGTGGCGATGGTGGCCATCAACACCTCTGGACTGAATGGTTTGGTGAGGTAGTGTACCGCTCCCTCCCTCAGGCTGTCGATCTTCTCTTCGACAGAATCGCGGGCGGTAAGGAAGATCAGGGGGATGGGATGGTCGGTGAACATGCTCTTCAACTCGGAAAGAAACCGGTGGCCGTCCATTTTCGGCATCATGATGTCGCACACGATCAAATCGAAATCCATTTGCTTCAGCATTCGCAAGCCTTCGCTTCCATTCTCCGCATACGCCACACGATACGTCTGTCCCAGGATATCGAAGATGTAGGAGACCATGTCCCTATTGTCCTCAACCACGAGGATACGGGGTGTGTGTTCGCCTTTGTCCTCCATCGGGGGCACCGGTTTCCCAGGTACCTGCAGTTCACTTGTGTAGAGTTTTCCCAGTTCGGAAGGAACGATCTCCGATCCGTTGTGCGCAAGCGAGTCCTGTCCGATACGTTCGGAGGGAAATTCCAAAGTGAAGCTGCTTCCTTTTCCTGGCGTGCTTTCCACTGTGATATCGCCACCAATTCGATCCATGATGCTTTTCACCAAGGAGAGTCCCAGTCCGGTCTGCATCTGCTCGGTACTGCCCGGTATACGGTAATACCGGTTGAAGATCCGTTGCTGTTGTTCCACTTCTATTCCGATACCCGTATCCTGCACGGAAATTGAAAGATTGCCTGTTGCGGTACGGCGGGCGATCACTTTGATGGTGCCTTCGGATGGGGTGAACTTCACTGCGTTGGAAAGTAGGTTCATGAGCAGCGTTTCAAACTCATCCATGGCGATCATGAGTGTGGCTTTCCCGATTTCCCCATCCGTGTAAAGTGTACAGGACAGATGCTTTTCATCCATGATCGGCAAGAATTCATCCACCACCTGTTTCAACGTGGATCCGATGGGAAGCGGAACCAAAGTCGTATGCAAAGGTCCCTTTTCCAAACGGAGCAGATGGTCGACTTGTTTGAGCAATCGCAATGAATTCCTCTCAATGGTCTCGAAGATCCTGTCGTTGCAATGTATGGATTGTCCGTATCGTCCTTGTCGGGCTTGCTGCACCATACCGAGTATGATCGTGAGTGGGGTACGCAACTCATGGCTCATGTTCATGAAGAATTCGGTCTTGTGGGCATCGAGCTCTTTGAGTCTGTCCCTTTCCCGCATCGTCTGCTGACGCTCGCTTCTGATGCGGTTGTAGCGATTGCCCATCGCCAAAGAGAAGAGTATCGCCTGTAGCGAAAGCCCTATCGGTTGGTTGTAGGTCATCAGGAAGGTAACGAACTGCCCATACTCGGACATGAATGGAAACATCTGCAACGCATTGATCGAGGTCAAGAGTGCGGGTGGTATGAAGGCGATCAGAATGAGCATTGCTTCGGTGCGCATCCATTTCAACGCCCGGATGATGGTGAGGATGAAGATGATGTTGGTGTAGAAGACGAACAATTCGCGGATGAAATCGAGTACGGCGTGGAAGGCAGGTGCTTGTGGAAACAGTGCTTTTGCCAGCAGAAAGAAGAGTGTGTATGCGGCGATGACGAAGATGGAGATATGATTGGTGTGGGAAAGGGTCGCCGCATGCTTCGACAATGAGAAGAAGTCCTCAAAGAAAAGGAGGAAAGTGATGAACAACAGATGGGTGATGATGGTCACTCGGTTGTAGGTGAGGCTGAAGATGAACCGATCGTAGGCCGAGAATGTTTGCAAAATGGTGAGAAGCACCATGATCGCCGAAAAATAGACGAACATCGCCTCCCTGGTGGAGAAGGCGAGGAACAGGGTATAGGCAAGCAGTCCGATCAATACTCCCAAGGCGAGCAGATTGATGGTGAAGGCGGGGTTCCCGGTCGACACATAGCGCGGTATGACCAGATCCGCACCGAAGATGTTGCAGGGTATCGCAACAAGTAGGATGACACAGATTTTCAGGCGTCCTTTCGCTCGAATTGACGGGGACACGACATATCCTCCATCGGTCTATGGTAGTAGGATTATAACCGATGGAGCGGGGGAGAGATAGTAAAATTTACCAACCTGCTTCCGGTGAGAATCCTCCTTGTGGATTGTTCTCGAAATCCATCCAACCGAAGCGGGTGTCGATGCCGTTTCCAATCGTAACGACGCTTGTGTAGATCCAGTCGTCTTCTCCCACGGAGAAGTCTCCCAACGGATCCCTCAGTCCTTCGTTGCCGGTGAGGTTCTCCTCGATGATTCCGACAAACTCGGTATAGGTGAGTTCGGTCGTTTCGGTCAGACCGGTTGTGATTCCGGGCGACATGGAGAATCCATTGATTCGGCCGATGGCGAAATCGCTGTTCATGTCCAGATACAGCTGGAGAAGATAATATTGGGCTTCGTTTTCATCTTCGTCGAAAATTTCGATGCGGTCGGGATTGTCCAACGGATCGGGATTGGTGGGCGTGGCATGACCTGCAAGCAGCATAGGTCTGAGAAGGTGTTCCCATGCATCACCTTGACCCCCCTCTCCATCATGCAGTCCATCGGGTGTGATGGAGAAGTATCGTACCACATCTCCTCCCTCAGCCAAATCCTTTTTGAGATAAGTTCCCGCTGACACCTCTTGTCGGGTATCGTACAGAGCGAACGAGAGCGAACCGTCCGTCGCGCGTCTGAAGTAGGGGAATTTCCATGTTCCATCTGTAGTGGGTCCTTTCAAGACCACATCCCTCGCAAGATATCCTCCATGGTCCTGAACGTACCATCGAACAGAGAAGTCTTCCATCTCACATTCGTAGTGGACCACATCGACCACTACACCGTAATAGGTTGTACCATAGCTGGGCAATGTGGTGGGTGTGAATGGCACACTGGTGGATGCGGTGATTGCGGTGAATCCATCTATCGGTTTATAGAAATCCCCACTCGCAAGACTCCCCCTGTCGGCGATGAACAGCAGGTCTCCGTCAGCATTGGGTTCGTTGGCCTCATCGGCCACCAGTTGGTTGTAGGTCTCCCTCTCGCAGAACCAGACCTTGTCGAAGGCTATGGTGATGTCCTTGGGGTGGAAAAAGTCCCCGGGTTCCTTTGGCGAATCGGTATACAATTCTCCCGGCGCAAAATAGCGGGAACTGTTTCTCGCAACCTCCTCCGGTCCTGCGGTCACATAGATCTTCATCCCTTTCAGATCCCCATATCTTGCTCCACAACCGATCATGGTCACCACAAACAGTACCAGCAGCAATAGAAGCGCTATTCTTCTTGGCATCGGCAATACCTCCGCTTGTATCTTCCTTCATCCGGACGAAGGTGCAAGCGGTATTGTTGACTACCCGCATGGGTATTGTTGACCATGATGATGTTGGCGATGGATTATCGATCCATCACCACTACCGTGGAGGCAATCAGGTCGTGTATTCCCTGATGTTTTCGTGTGAAGAGCATGGGAAGCCATCCGAGTCCGAATAGTAGTGTGGAGAGACCGAGTCCGAGAAATCGGATGAAGGATCGACAGATGGACAGAGGTTCGCCTTCCTTGGAATGAACCACGATGTGCAGGATCCTACAACCGACCGTGCCCCTTGTGGTATGCCAACACAGTATCAGGTAGCCCATTCTGAGCAGCACGATGCCAATGAAGAAGAAGGTTGCATAGCCCAACAGGTAGACTCCACTGCGTTCACCGAACAGTCCCTTGGCATACCACACGAGAAGCGGGGTCATCAACAGTGTGGTCACCATATGGTCTATGAGATAGGCTCCGAATCGTCTGGGCACTGAGGCATATTCGGTTGCGTTCGGTACCATGCTTCCATTCTTCATCATCAATCCCATGAGGTCAACAGTCGGTGGTCCTCCTCAGGGTGGTATATGAAAAGTAACCGGTTGGGAAGGTGCAGTGCACAATAAGGGTTCCCATGAGGAATGGGTGTCGGATGATTGGTGTGTCCAGAGGTGTGGATATTGGATAATTTATCACAAGAGATGTTCATTTTGTCAACATTTTCTTCTTGCCACACGGATATCGGGATGTATGGTGTGCCCTTTCTTGCAGAGGTTTTTCATCGCTTTTTCCAAGTGATAAAACTTTTTGTAAACGTTTACAAGTTTTCCTTGACAACTGCCACAACCCATGTGAACATTAAAGGTATGCAAGGAGAGACGGCCGTGAAAGACGTAGTGCTTTCTATGAAAGACATAGACAAGAGATTCGCTGGTGTCCATGCGCTCAAAGGAGTCGATTTCGAGTTGCGCTCAGGGGAGATCCATGCTCTGGTCGGTGAGAACGGAGCTGGGAAATCGACCTTGATGAAGGCGCTGACGGGAATCTTCCCCAAGGATTCAGGGGAAATCCATTACATGGGCAAGCTGTTCAACCCTCAAGGGCCAAAAGAGGCTCTTGATGCGGGAATAGCGATTGTACACCAGGAACTGAATATGATGGAGCATCTCACGGTGGCCCAGAACCTGTTCATCGGAAGGGAATCGACCAGGGGGAAATCCTGGTTCCTCGATGAAAAGGCCCAGAACAGGCGTGCCGCCGAGTTGTTCGCCAAATTGAACATGAACATCGATCCCGAGGAGAAGGTGAGCAATCTCACCGTCGGGAAGCAGCAGATGGTGGAGATCGCCAAGGCGGTTTCCCACAATCTGAAGGTGTTGATCCTTGATGAGCCCTCGGCAGCCTTGACCGAAAGGGAGATCGAGGACCTGTTCGCCATCATGCGCGATCTGGCCACCAAGGGTGTGGGGATGATCTACATCAGCCACCGATTGGATGAGATCGGGGTGATCACCGATAGGGTCACCGTGCTTCGTGACGGGGAATATGTGGGAACGCGCGACACCGGGAAGTTGTCCAAGGAAGAGATGATCAACATGATGGTCGGTCGCGTGATTTATGAGAAGCCAAAGAGCAAGAGCAATGTTCCTCCGAATGCGCCGGTGGTGCTCAAGGTCGAGAACCTCAATGCAGGACGGCAGGTGCAGAATGTGTCGTTCGAGTTGCACAAGGGTGAAATCCTCGGCTTCGCCGGACTTATGGGTGCCGGAAGAACCGAGACCATGAGGGCGCTCTTTGGAGCCGACAATGCCTCTGGTGACATCTGGGTGGATGGCAGGCGGGTGTTGATCGACTCTCCAATGGATGCGGTGCGCAATGGAATCGGATACCTTTCGGAGGACCGCAAGCGGTTTGGTCTGGCGATCAAGCTCTCGGTTGCCGACAATGCGGTGATGGCCTCGTACGAGGATCTTTCGCCCGGATTCTTCCTTCCCAAGAAGGATCTTGAGAAGATAGCCAACGAGTATGTGGACAAACTCAAGGTGAAGACACCATCGCTCGATCAGTTCGTGAAGAACCTCTCCGGAGGAAACCAACAGAAGGTGGTTATCGCGAAATGGTTGATCAAGAACAGCAGCATACTCATCTTCGATGAACCGACCCGAGGTATCGACGTGGGTGCGAAGAGCGAGATCTACCATCTGATGAACGAGTTGGTCAAAGAGGGCAAGTCGATCATCATGATCAGTAGCGAATTGAATGAAGTGTTGCGGATGAGCGACCGTATCGCGGTCATGTGCGAAGGCAAGCTCACCGGTTTCGTGGATATTGAAGAGGCGACCCAGGAGAACATCATGGCCCTGGCGACCCAACGTGGATAGGAGACCCCATATGGAAGAGAAGGATACTGTGGAGTTGAAAGAGAAAAGCAAAGGGTTGAACATGCAGAAGCTGCTTGCTCCCCTCGCTCTTGTGATAGTGTATGCGTTCTTCGCGCTGTTTGGAAGGAACTTCTTCTCCTACACGACGTTGGTGAATATTTTGGACAGTTCCTATTATATCGGGTTCATCGCCATTGGTGTCACATTCGTCATCATTACGGGAGGCATCGACCTTTCCTGTGGAACGGTGATGATGGCTGCCACGATCATCGGTGGTACGGCCTACAAGACGTGGGGTTGGCCGATGTGGCTTTCACTGTTGTTGATACTGGTGGTTTCCACCGCTTTCGGACTATTCAACGGTCTCATGGTCAGCAGACTCGGTTTGCCTCCCTTCATCGCCACCTTGGGTACGATGATGATCAGCTTGGGTACCGGTTCCATCGTTTCGAATGTGCGTAGTGCCACATTCCCTGCCCGCGGAGCCGAGGACAGCTGGTTCAAGGGGATCTTCAAGCTCATCACCGAAGACAACAACTCGTTCCCCACCGGGGCACTGGTGTTGTTCGGTACCGCCTTCATCGCCTACATCATCCTCACCAGGACCAAGATGGGGCGCTATATCTTCGCCGTAGGTTCCAACAAGGAGGCTGCCCGTCTCAGTGGAGTGAATGTGGCCAAGTGGGAAATGATGGCCTATGTGGTCAGCGGGTTCCTCGCAGGATTGGGTGGTATCGCTTTCGCGGCCGTCTATACGACCGTCATGCCTGCCCAGGGTCAGGGTTTCGAGCTTTATGCGATCGCAGGAGCGGTTATCGGTGGAACCAGCCTCAGCGGTGGAGCCGGATCGGTACTCGGTACGATGATCGGTGTCTACATCATGAGTGTGTTGCGTGCCGGTTTGCCTTCCATGGATTTGCAGTCGCAATACCAGACCTTCTTCACCGGTGTCGTGGTGCTCGGTGCGGTCATGCTCGACATCTACCGTACCAAGAAGTCCACCGAGGTGAGGATCCTCACTCCTTCGGCCCAGTACAAGGAAGATATGCTGGTCAAGATCGGAAATGCGACTTCTTCCGAACAGGCCGCTTCATTGAAGGCGGAAATGAGACAGACCTACGCAAAGATGCGACGGGAGGAGAAGTCCGAAGCCGCGAAGTTGCGTAGGGAAGAGAAGGGTTTTGTGAAACGGTAGCTGGCGTTGCCGGTGCCGTTTGGAAATATCAATACTTTCCGGGGAGGGAATCCCCGGAACAAACAGGAGGGTATCATGAAAAAAACCTTAGTCGTTCTTTTGGCTCTGGTTGTCCTCGCCTCGTTCATCCCGTTGTTCGCACAGGGTGCCGGTGAGGGTGGCAAACCGTATATCGCTGTTGTCTCCAAGGGTGAGCAACACGACTTCTGGCAGCAGGTGAAGTTGGGCGCCAATGCAGCCGCCGCCGAGTACGGTGTGGACATCACCTTCGAAGGACCTCCTTCGGAAAGCGATGTGCAGATTCAGGTCGAGATGTTGAACAACGCGATGGCGAAGAACCCCGTGGCTATTGCCTTGGCGGCTCTGAACACCAGCAGCGTGCTTGATCAGCTTCAGCAGACCAAAAACCAGGGAATCCCCGTGATCGGTTTCGACTCCGGTGTTCCCGAAGCTCCCGAAGGCTCCATCTGGGCCAATGCCTCGACGAACAACTATGCGGCAGCCGGTATGGCCGCTGAGAAGATGTTCGCGGTGATCAAGCCCAGGATCGAAGCTGCCACAGCTGCGAAACCCGTCAAGATCGTGGTCATGAACCAGGATGCTTCCGGTGAATCGTTGCTCAGCCGTGGTAAGGGGTTCCGCGATACGATGGTCAAGCTCATCGACGAGCAGACCAAGCTCTCCAAGAGCGACATCGCTGTGGTCGGCAACACCGCTTATATCGCAGCCGACAGCCCAACCAAGGGAAACAAGGTCTACATCGAAATGGTCGTTCCCGCTTCCGCGGCGATGACCGATGCGACCAATGCCGCCCAGGCTGTGTTGAACAAGGTCTCCAGCGACAACATCCTTGGAATCTTCTGTTCCAACGAAGCCACCGTCAAGGGTCTCTTGGCCGCCACCAACGATGGTGCGACCTTGAAGAGCAATGCCGCCTTCAGGAACATGGTCGTCATCGGTTACGATGCCGGTGCTGCCCAGAAGAACGCGGTCCGCAACCAGTACTTCCTCGGTTCGATCACACAGGATCCCTACATGATCGGTTACAAGGCTGTCGAGTTGGCCTACAAGGCCTACAAGGGTGAGCCTGTCGCCGATGTCGACACCGGTGCCAAGTTCTACAACTACCAGAACATGGACAACGATGACATCAAGGGCCTTCTGTACGATTGATGATTGATGCGACGTCATCGACGATGGCGTCCGACTGAGATTACGGACGGGGGTCTCCGGCGTTTTGCCGGCAGGACCCCCACTTCTCATGGGGATTATGATGGATACTGGGAATATCAATGTGACGATCAAAGAGGTGGCCCTCGCAGCAGGCGTTTCGATTGCCACTGTATCACGCGTGTTGAACCACAACCAATCGGTAACCGAACAAACCCGACGACGGGTGGTGGAGGTCATGCACGAGCTGGGGTACAACCGCAACGAAGTCGCACGTTCACTCAAGGTCCGTCATACCCGTACCATCGGTATCATTGCTCCCGAACTGAGCAATGTCTTCTTCATGGAGGTCGTGGAGGCCATGGAGAGGATTCTCGCACCGAAAGGCTATACCATGATCATCGGTTCCTCCAATGATTCGGTTGCCGAGGAGAAACGCAAACTGCAAGTCCTCATCGAACGCAATGTGGACGGTCTTGTGGTCATGCCCGCCGGAGCCGAGGGAGAGCATCTTCTCAGCAAGTCACTGACCAATATTCCCTTGGTGATGGTTGACCGGAGAATACCCGGTCTCGAGGTCGATTCGGTGCTTACCGACAACCGTTATGGTGTCCACCAGATGATCCGTGCCTTGAAGGCTGAGGGATTCAATAGAATAGGCTATATAGGGGGTGACCCCGCCATCCATACCGCAGGAGAACGCCTCTACGGTTTTTACGATGCGATGCGTGAATATGGCCTTCCCATCGAAGAACGGTTCATCCTCCACGAGGGTGCCATGGTCCAGAGTGCAGGGCGAAAGTTGTTGAAGAAGGCCCTGCAGACTCCAGGTCATCCCGATGCGTTCTTCATCGCCAATGATTCCATGCACCTTGGAGCGACCAGCTATGCGATGGAGAGTCTGACCAACGCGGAACGCGATCGCTTGGTGTTCGCCAGTTTCGACTATCTCGAGTATGCTCCCTTGTTGCGCCTTTGCCATTATGCGGTGGCGCAACCGCTTGAGAGGATAGGAGAAGAGGTCGCCGCACTATTGCTCAAGCGACTGAAAGGCGATAAGGAGGGATTCCCCGAACATGTGGTGCTTCGTCCCGAGATCAAGATCATGAGTGCCAACGGAGGTCGTCCCTTTGAAACGAGGAGTGTGGTGGCCGATTGAGCCTACTTGGGCTTCCTGTCGAAAAACAGGTTCTTCCCTGCGATCGATAGCGGTATTCCGTAGATGATCTTCACCTCTTCTCCCAACAGCTTCATATCCTTCACCGCCATGCCGATCGAAAACATGATCCTGTTGTCCACCCGTGCATCCATCGCCACGCTGACCGCCGATCCGATCGCGATACCGAGATCTCCCGTATTGAAGGCACAGGGATGTTCGGGATGCTGCAATTTTTCATCGCAGTTGGTGAATCCGCACAAACCACAAGGATCGAGGCGCATCGGTGCGATTTTCGTGCCCAACAGGACAAGGGCATGGGAGGATTCGAGATTGTCGGCATCACGCAGGAAGAATGCCGCGGCTCTCTTCTCTTCCACCATATGCCGCATATGTGCGGCGATCTTCGCTTTGTCGGGTTCGTTCACCATGACCGCCACCAGATTGTCCTTCCCCCTGGCCTTCGGTGCGGTACGCGCTGCTGCCATCATGCGTTTGGCAGTCTCCTCGGCAAGGGCAGTGGTGATGTCGTAGTCGTTGATCAGTGCCATGTGGGCCTCCTATGGAAGTAAGTATAGCACAAATGGAGAAGATTTTGCTCCCATCTTCACCTCTGTGTGTGGTACTATGTTTCCATGGCGAAACATGATAAGAGGAAAGGTCATGGGTGTCTCATCACACTTTTGGTGGTGGTCATCCTTGGATTGCTGGTATGGTTTGTGGGAATTCCGTTGGCGAACGACAAAGTCGGGAATATGGTCGATTCGACGATACAAGAGGCCTTCGAATCCCCCGATATGCCGCAATTGGGCTACAGTGGACTCCAGATCAAGGCACAGAAGGGAGAGGTTGCCGTCTCCGATATCTCCTTGCCCATGGAGGACGGCTCGAGTGTGAAAGCCAAGAAGATTGTGCTTAAGGTGGATCCCGCCGAACTGGTTGCCTTCGGTTTGGGACAATCGGAAGGATTGAGTAGGGCGAATGTCGAGCTTGAGGAGTTTACCTATGGATCCAAAGAGATAGGCATAGGCTTTTCCCGTGCCAAGATCGCCCTCGATGGTAAGATCGACTTGAATTATCCTGAAAGAACGGTGATCCGTGATGTGAAACTCGATGCCAAGAGCGTGAAGCTCACCGATCCGGTCTCTTCATTGGAGTTTACCAGCGAGACTCTTGCACTCGATTTGACGGGGAACATCACCGCCGCGACTTTGGAGAAGGATGTCGAGGGTATTTTGGATGATATCGCATATGTGGATCTTGCCGCAAGCAATGGGAAGTTGGTACCGAATGCGGAGGTGCTCTCCCAGTTGGAGACGTTTGCCACCGTATCCCCTTGGATATCCGATACAGGAAACTGGGGCTTCGAGACAGTTGGTCTGGAGGCGAGGACGCTCTCCGATTCGGTTGCAATCGATGCCTTCTCCCTGGCCGCTCCCCTTATGGATGCCAAGGGTAAGGCGACATTGCCCCGCGGTGAGTCCGGTCCTTTGGCACTCGATATGGATGTGGCCGATATGAATGCCCAGGTGCGACAAGAGTTGGCTCCCATCGCAGGCATCATGGGGTATTCCATCCCCGAGGAAAGTTTCAATTTGAGCGTGGATTGGGATGGAGGAGGTCTCCCTTCGATCACCTTGCGTTGACAGCCTTGGGAAGGTCGTACATACTAAGGTCCGGACGGAGGGTAACCTTTCGTCCTCTTGTATGTTTAGACTGAGTATTGCAAGGAAACAGGTGTACCCAAATGGATTCTGAGAAGGACTATTCCCAATTTCTGGTAAAATTGGTGGTCGACAGCATCATCATATTGGTCTCATGGTTCGCAGCCTATGTGCTGCGTTTCTATGTCATACCAGGTGGAATCGGTGAACCATTGGAACTGTTTGCACCGATGTCGGTACTGGTCCTGGTGCTGTTCCTCTACTTCCTGAATCACAACAATCTTTACAAGATCAGCCCCAGCATCACCTGGCAGACCGAGATCCAACTGTTGCTCTATAGTGCGGTACAAGTATTCCTCACCCTGACGGTGATCCTCTATTACCTCTATGGGAAACGGGTCAGCCGTCTCACCATCGCCATCTTCATGGTGATCGTCAGCATCCTCTTGATCATTGAAAGGGTGATCATCAACCGAAGGCTTTTCAAGCTTCGCTCGGAAGGAAAAGGAGCGAAGCGGGTACTGCTCATCGGCTATGGTGAGGGTATCAACCGCTATATCGACGAAGTGGCATCGCATCCCGAGAATGGGATGCAGATAGTGGGACAATACCATGCCCATCGGCATGGGAATCTGCAGTACCTGCAGTATGAGGGGGAACTGGAGGATGTGATCCGTACCTCCCGTCCCCATATCGTGATGATCGGGTATCCAACGGCGGAACGGGAAGTGGAAAAGAAGATGATCAGCCGTTGCTATGATCTGATCCAGCGGGTCATGGTGATTCCAGATCTTCCCTATTCCATGATAGGAAGCAAGATCTTCGACTTCCACTCGATTCCGGTGATGCGTCTGAACGATGTATCGATCACCTTCTTCCAGCGATTTGGGAAACGTGTCTTTGATCTGGTGTTGACTTTGATCGGCACCACGATCATCAGTCCTTTCCTCCTGCTTATCGCCATCTTGGTGAAGGTGACCAGTCCCGGCCCCGTACTGTACAGGCAAAAGCGGGTAACGATGAATGGTACGGTCTTCACCATGCTCAAGTTCCGTTCCATGTCGAACCGTCCGCCGGGGGAGGAGGATGGAAAGTGGACCACCAAGGATGATCCCAGGGTCACCCCACTTGGAAAATTCCTCCGGCGCACCAGCATGGACGAGTTGCCCCAGCTGTTCAATGTGATCAGAGGGGACATGAGCCTCATCGGTCCAAGACCCGAACGTCCCGAACTGGTCGATCGGTTCGTGAAGGAAATACCCGGCTACCAGCTGCGTCACAAGGTGAAGGCAGGCATCACCGGATGGGCCCAAGTGAACGGCTACAGGGGAGACACCTCCCTCGAAGGTCGTATCGAATATGATCTGGCCTATATTAAGAATTGGAGTTTTCTCTTGGATCTCAAGATATTCATACTTACCTTTGTAAAAGGATTTATCAACAGAAACGCCTATTGAAACATTATTGAAGGAGCGTGTTTTGAAAATTTCCATTAAGCGACAGATATTCTTATCCATCTTTATACTAATCCCGGCATTCTTATCATCCGCGACGATTCAGGAACTTGTTCCAAAGCTAAATCAGGAAGATATGGCAATCCTTGTTTCTGGCGAACTGGTGAAAGGCAAGTCCTACTCCGACGATGTAATGAAACTGGTACCGGAGGGAACGATTGCCGCGAAGCACCTGCAGGATATGTTGGCAACCCCCGACAGTTTTACTGTGGTGTCGCTCACCTATGTTCCCTATCCCGAGTACATGAAGCGCATGGATGTCGAAGAACGACAGGTCCATATCTTCAACACGATGCGTTCCATTTCCACCCAGGAGGGAATCACCTACATCAGCCACAGGGCGGGAAACAAGCCCAAGGTGCTTATCGAGAAGTCGTGGTATCTTGAGGATGTGAACAGTCGCAGCGGTCTTGCCGATCCAGTGTCCGATAGTGTGCCTCCCACAGCCGAATATGTGGTGTTCCAGCGTGATTCGAGTTTCGGAAGCAACAAGTACAGCCACAGCTACGAAACCAGCGCTACCGAGATCTTCGTGAATGTGAAGAACCTCGAAACGATGCGGGTGTTCAGCATATTCAAGGCGGTGGAGGAGGGCAAGCTCGCCATCGCCATGGCTACCAACCAGTTGGATGATGGACTGCTGCTCAGTGCAATGGCTACGATCGAAGGAAGGGATCCCCAGATCAAGATACTCGGTATCACAGTGGATCTTCCCAGTGCCTTCACGCGTCGTACCACTGCCTTGGGAGAATGGTTCGTAGACCGATTGTACAACCACCGGTAGGTGACGACAGGATGGAGCATAATCCACTTCCCACCTTCATCACCCTGCTCGAACAAATCGGAGTCCCATATTGGTTGGACAGTGGATCCCTCCTCGGTATTCATCGGGAGCGGAGGTTGCTTCCCTGGGATCACGATATCGACATCGGGATGTGGGCATCGGACATGGCTAAGGTGCAGTCCCATGCTTCCGATATCGTGGCTCAAGGGTTTATTCTTGATTTCCAGTATTACCACAATCATCTCTACAATATCGAGTGCAAGGTGCGGCCCGGTCTCTTTGAGAGGGAAATTCCCATCCACCTACATGGTTACATGAAAAAGGATGGATATGCCCATGCACCACAGATCATCGTATGCGATCCAAAACCGGCTCTTCAACCCGATTGGGCAATCGAAAACCCCAGCAGTATGCGAGACTTTCTCCTGTTGTGTAAACGGGAGGCCATCGCAGCGAGGGATGGCCAATCTTCAGCACTTCGGAAACTTGCAGGATTGCTGTTCGCCTATCCCGTATGGGGCTTGTTGTGTATGGTGAGAAATCCCATGGATAGAACCCTGTGGGTGGATCGATGGCCATTCAAGCTGCTGTACAGGATCAATACATGGCGAATACCTGAACAGTATTTCACTTCACTGGAAAAGATATCTGTCGAAGGGACAGCCATCTCGGTTCCAGGCAATATCGAAGCATATCTTACCTATCGTTATGGAAATTGGCAGGTTCCCAATCCAGATTGGGTCTACTGGAAAGATGATGCTGCGCTTCTCGATAGGGAGCCGCAAGCCTTCGGTGTATGGTGATCGATCAACCTTCGTACAATTGTGCGTAACGCTCAACCGCCTGCACCATATCGTACTCCTGGAGAATGAGATTCCGTGCCAGTGTTCCCATCGAGTTTTCCATTTCCTCATGCTCCATGAGATACGTGATGTGGGTTGTGAATTCACTTGGGTTGTGGATATCACAAAGATAGCCGGTGCTTCCATTGCGAATTATGTCACGGTTTCCGATGATGTCCGAGGCCACCACGGGCAAACCGGTTGCCATCGCTTCCAAGATGGAAACAGGCATTCCCTCCCAGAGTGAGGTCTGCACATATACCGATGCCTTGGAGAGGAGCTCGAACACCTCTTTCCTCGATACATACCCGGTCACTTCGATATTCTTGGCCACCAGTTCCTCTCGCAACGGTCCATCGCCAACCCAGATGAATTTGGTTGTGGATAGCGCTTCTGCAATTGTATTGAATAGGGAGGGATTCTTCTGTGCCGATATCCTGCCGGTGGTGATGACCACCTTTTCCTTTGATCTGGAAACGAGTGGAATCTGTCTGGTGTCGATGAAGTTGTTGATGGTCACCACATCTTGTGTAATTTTCTTTGCCTCTTGGGCTTCCCCAGGCGATACCGCTATGATCTTAGCCGGTACATAACGGTGAATTCCTTGTTCAAGCTTGAGAAATGTCCACCTGAATAGTGGTCCCACATCAGTTCTCAAGAATGAAAAGCCGTGGGGACTATAAAGGATGGTGGTACAGCTGTAGCCTTTGGCTGCCACTCTTCCCAAAAAACCTGCTTTCGAGGAATGGAGGTGGATGGCATCCGGTTTATACTCGAAAATGATGTTTCTCATCTTTCGAATGGAAGAGAGATACTGTGACATGCTACCCATCGGTACATGGCGCAGCGTGATGTGCCGATAGGCGAAATCCTCATTATATGAGGTTGGCGAATCTGCCCTGAGGGAATGTACAATCAACACCTCATACCTATTCGGGTCCAAGTTGCATGCGATATCCTTTACTATCGCATAGACACCGGTGGAAAAACTCTCCACCACGAAGAGCACCCGAATTTTACGTTCAGAAACAACTTGCCGCACCATATCGGCAGTATAGTCGGTGGGGGCAATTATGTACAGGATGGAAGTATTTCTTGTATATTTCCATTTATTGACTATATATAAAAGAATTAGTATCATAGTTTGGTAATGTCCGCCACCAAGTCGTAACGAACTGTTGATAGGGTTGTTTAGCTTACGATTGCTGTATTAATCGAACATAGGAGTGTTTCCCTACCTTGAGAATATTTAGAAAACTGTGTGTCATCCTTGTGTTGCTCTTCTTATCCATATCATTCCTCACAGCGGAGGATTTCAAAGAGCTGTACCATATCATTGCCTACTATTCCTTTGAAATCAAAGGCAAATCGAGTGAGAAACTCATCCGTGAAATGGTGGTTCCCACAGAGGGAGATGTTCCCTTCAAATCGGAAGCGGCCTTGGTGAAGGCCTTGGAGGAGAAGCGCAACAAGCTCAATAACCTGAGGGTGTTCGAAGAGGTCTCCTATACCTATGAGGCGATCCATGCCGACAATACGGCGATCCGCTATCGTGTGAAATTTTTCATAGACGATGCCTTCACCTTCCTTCCGATTCCGTATCCGAAGTACGATTCCAACTATGGGTTCCGCGTTGGAGTGAAGGCTTACGACAAGAACCTCTTCGGTACGTTCGCCGATCTCTTCTTTGTGGTCAACGCAACCCAGATTGAGAGCAGCTGGACCGATTGGGATTGGTACAGTGAGATGCGAATCACCGGAATTCCTGCGTGGAATGGCGATATAGACATCTATGGAGAGTTCGAAGCCGTCCAGTCGGAAGGACCGGTACTCAAGGATGTCTTCTATAGTGGAAACATCGATTGGAAGGGGATACCCCTTGCCCAAACGACACTCGATTTCAACGTGGATCTAGCGGAGATCACCTCGACAAGCAGCAAATTCGACCGAACGCTCACCACCAGTGCGACCTGGGCGAATCTTCCCTGGTTCAACAGTAAATTGAGGGTGAAACCCTCCTTCACATTTGTTCAGGATGATATCGCTGCACCGTGGAATATCGACAGTGCCTCGTTCTATTCCTCGGTGAATCCGATCAGGGTAAACGGTGAGGAGTATGTCTTCTCAAATACGATGACACTGAAGTTCCCCCATCAGTATATAAGAAGCAATTCATCATTGCGGTTGAGCAATGCCAAGTTGTTTGGCTTACCACTCTCCTTCTGGATGTCGGCCGACAACCGTTACCATATGGACAATCAACAGTTCTACAACAATACCTATACTGTTGGAACCTCCCTCGGGTTCTCCTTGCCCTTCAAAAGCGAGTATAAGGGTTCCTATGAGGTTTCGGTCCGGGATGGGTTCGACACCACGACCACAGCCATCGAACATGTACCACTACTGTCGACGACCCAAACCCTCTCATTTGGTAGAGTCAACTGGGAGGACAACTTCCGCAAGGGCATGAAGGGTTCGATACGCGCCGATGCAGACTACGCCCTTTTCGACAGGACGTGGAACAACGACTATCTGAGTTACTCGGTGCAAGGTCAATTTGAGACTTATCTGAAGTTCGGGAAAAGACTTGGAATCAGTGCTCGTGGAATGGGCTTCTACTCCGATGTTCCTTCCTTCGATTGGTACAGTGGTCAATCCTTCCCAGAGTTCCTTCCCGATGGAGAGGTCAGCGCCTCCGAGGCCCTCCGAGGTATCCTCGACAAATCGTATGAGAAGATTGTGGGTGAAGACGACTACCAGAAGTTGGGTGGAGTCGTGAATATCGATGCGACACTCATGTTCATCAAGTTCAAGAACTTTGCCGAAGGATTCATGAGTGCATTCATGGATGTCGGAGTCTTCACCACGGCTGTGGGGGAATCCTCTGGATCCAACACGGTTTCCTCCGAGGATCTGATCATTCTCAAGACCGTGGGTATTGAAGGCTATGGGATCCTGGACAAATTCCCCTCCTATCCCATCAGAGGTTCATTGGGCTTCAATCTCGACGATGTGGTCAGTCATTTCAATGGTGAGATCGCCTTCAGCGATATCGAATTCGAGCTCACCGTCGGTATGGGACTACATTACTAGAACGAGAGCGAATACTTGGCTCCCAGCACCATCTGGATATCTGAGGAATAATCCGAACCATACCATCTGTGTACGTGGTTTTCTTGTAGACTACAATATGGGGTGTTCATACGTGAGTAATCGTGGCGGGGTGGAGACTGATTGCCGGTTATAGGCTTCCATTTGGTATGTGACTGGTTTTGACAGTTGGTGATAATGAACGAGATGACCTTGCTTTGCTATTCTTTTCCATTATGCTATGCTATGTGACACATCTGCAGAATCGCAAGGAGACAAGTGTACATGGGCACCTTTCACAAGATCAGTTTGGCTCAAGTGCAAAAAACCGAACTGGAACTTCTTCATAAAATCGCAGAAATCTGTGATGCCCATGACATTCGCTATTACCTTGCCACTGGGACATTGCTTGGAGCGGTGAGACACAAGGGCTTCATTCCATGGGATGACGATATCGATTTGCTCGTCCCCAGACCCGATTATGAAAAACTCTTGAAGGTACTGAAGACGGGTGTTCTTTCCGGTTCCTACAGTTGTTCCTGTTTGGACGATGCCCTTCATTTTCTTCCCTTCCTGAAGGTGTTCTACAACCCCAGCAAAGTGATCGAAAGAAAACTGCTGCCGCGCTACCGGGAATCCAAGATATGGATGGATATTTTTCCACTCGATGGGATCAGTGGATCTCCCAAGAAGATTCGTTTCAACTACTGGTTGGTACGACAGTTGAAAAGTATGCTCTACACAGTGATCACCGATCCCAATAAATTGGGAGGACATCAGAAGTTGGGAACCTATATTCTGCGGCCTTTGGCCAAGTTGATCGGATTACAACGGATCGGTCGCTGGATGGACACTTATGCTAAGACACGCTGTGAATTCTCCCAAGCCCACTATGTCGGAAACGTGATCTGGGCGATGACCCCGAAAGAGGTGATCGAGAAGGAGAAGTTCTTGGAGACGGTCGACCTGCCTTTCGAGGACGGCATATTCCATTGTCCCGCTTGTCACCATGAATACCTTGAGGCATTGTACGGGGATTACATGACGCCACCTCCAGTGGAACAAAGGCGTGAACACCTCAGTGAATTCTATTTTCTCGGTGAAGATATTGGTTGAAGAAAAGACATGTAGGGAACAAGTAGGCTGTTCCCAAGGGAGTATGGGAAAAGTCCAAAATATCGGTTTGCCCTGCAGCATTTTCGATATGGTTCCGAACTATTATTGAACTGCTGTTGTTACCGGGACGGTTCCCTCTATCGAAAGAACGCATTACAATGATGAGGTGGAATTTGCCGGGTACTAGATCGTGCAGGCAAGCCACGACCTCATGCAATACTATCTGGAGCGAGGCTGAGCCAATGGATGTGTGCATACTCAACTCGGGATTCGGATCCCGACTCAAGCGTCATACCGCAAAGGTCCCCAAGGCGTTGGTGCCCCTTGGAGACGACCATACCCTACTGGAACTCCAATTATCTTCATTGGAGCGACTGGGATCGTTCCGGTATGCCATCACCACCGGCTATCTGGACGGAATGATCCAATCCCATGTGGAACAACGGTTCCCCGGTCTGCCGGTAACATATTTTCCCAACAAACGGTACGACACCACCAACTATATCACCAGCCTTCTTGCATTGCAGGGCAGCTTCGACGATGAATTGGTGTTGTTGCATGGGGACCTGCTGTTCGAACGATCGGTGATGGAGGATGTGCTTCGGGTGAAGGGAAGTGTGGTGGTCGTCGACTCGACACTGCCATTGCCTGAGAAGGATTTCAAGGCCCGTGTGGTCGATGGGAAGGTGGTCGAGATCGGAGTCGATGTCTTCGGCGACGACTGCCATGCCTGCCAACCGTTGTACCATCTCACCAAAAGGGATTGGAATGTATGGCAGCGCGCGATAGCCGACTTCTGCGCACGTGGTGAGACGGGAGTCTATGCGGAGCACGCCCTCAACAGCGTGGGAGCTGCGATCGAATTGTATCCTCTGGATGTGAAGGGCAGGATATGCATGGAAATAGACGACGAATCGGATCTGGAGAAAGCGAAACGGATCATGGAGCAGATCGTATGAAGCAGACGGTATATGTGGCGATGAGTGCCGACATCATCCACAGGGGCCATATCAACCTCATCAAGAAGGCAGCAGAACTGGGGGAGGTCACCGTAGGGGTCCTTACCGATGAGGCGATCGCCTCCTACAAGCGTTATCCGTTGATGCCGCTCGAGGAACGGATGGAGATCATCGGCAACCTCGCGGGTGTCGCCCATGTGGTGAAGCAGACCTCGCTCGACTACGAGGAGAATCTGAGGGCTCTCAAGCCCACGCATGTGGTGCATGGGGATGATTGGCGCTCGGGGATCCAATCGACCATCAGGGAGAAGGTGATCGCATTGCTGGACGAGTGGGGAGGATCTCTGGTGGAGGTGCCTTACACCGAAGGTGTGAGCATAGAACGACTAAGGGGCAAGATCGATGCCGAAGGAGTCCTACCCGAACAGCGCCGAGCCCGCTTGGCCAACCTGCTCAAGGTGAAACGCATGGTGCGGGTGCTGGAGGCCCACAACGGACTGAGTGGGCTGGTGGTGGAGAACTCCCGTGTGGTGAAGGACTCTTCGGTACAGAGCTTCGATGCGATGTGGATCTCCTCGCTGTGCGACAGCACTGCCAAGGGCAAACCCGACATCGAACTGGTGGACATGACCAGCCGTCTGGACACGATAAACCAGATCATGGAGGTGACCACCAAGCCGATCATCCTCGACGGCGATACGGGAGGCCAGTTGGAGCACTTCATCTTCAACGTGAAGACACTTGAACGCATCGGGGTGTCGGCGGTGATCATCGAAGACAAGGTCGGGTTGAAGAAGAACTCCCTGTTCGGGACCGAAGTGGTGCAGCAACAGGATACCATCGATAGCTTCTGCAGGAAGATCACCGCGGGCAAGCATGCCCAACAGACGAGGGACTTCATGATCATAGCCCGGATCGAGAGCCTGATCTTGGAGCAGGGGATGGACGATGCGCTCACACGAGCTGCAGCCTATGTGCAGGCTGGAGCCGATGCGATCATGATCCACAGCAGGCACAAGGATCCCGATGAGGTGCTTGAATTCTGCGACAGGTTCTCCTCACGGTTTCCCAAGGTTCCCATCGTGGCCGTTCCCTCTTCGTATGCCTCCATTCGTGAGGATGAGCTGGCGGAACACGGGGTGAGGATCGTCATCTATGCGAACCATTTGATCAGAAGCGCCTTTCCAGCGATGCAGAAGACCGCCCAGACCATATTGGAGCATGGCCGTTGCCTCGAGGCGAACGAGCTGTGCATGTCGATCAAAGAGATCATCCGGTTGATACCGGGAAGCGAGTAGGCCCTATGATTGATACCACCGGATTCTTGGATTTTCTAGAGGAGACTGCGGGCGTGGGATTCTTCAGCGGAGTACCCGATTCACAGTTGCAGTCATTCTGTGTGGAACTCTTCCATAGGTATGGCGAGCAGAATCCACGCCATATCGTGGCGGTGAACGAAGGGAACGCAGTTGCCCTCGGAGCCGGTTATCATCTCGCCACCGGTAAGATCCCGTTGGTCTATCTGCAGAACTCGGGTTTGGGCAATGCGGTGAATCCCGCCACAAGTCTGACCGATCCGAAGGTCTACCACATCCCCATCCTCTATCTTGTGGGGTGGCGGGGGGAGCCTGGCCTCCACGACGAACCGCAGCACAAGAAGCAGGGGGAGATCACCTGTGAGCTGCTCGACCTGCTCGGCATACCCTACCTCGTCGTGGACAAGTCTTCGGAGATCAACTCCTTCGAGGTTGAGTTCACCCAAAGGCTGTCCCCACATTTGAAATCTGGCGACAGTGTTGCCATCGTGGTGCGCAAAGGAGCCTTCACGACTCCATCATCGAAGTTCCCCTTCCATGAAGCACATTTGGGACGTGAGGAGGTGATCAAGCTGATCGCCGATCGTACCCAAGAGAAGGATTTCATCGTCTCCACCACCGGAAAGATCTCGAGGGAGTTGTTCGAGCATCGGAAGCGGGTGGATTCCCCCTACCGGGGACACGATTTCCTCACCGTGGGTTCGATGGGACACTCGAGTGCAATCGCACTCTCGATTGCCTTGCAGCATCCTGGGAAGCGTATCTGGTGTCTCGATGGGGATGGTGCGATCCTCATGCACATGGGCAGTGTGGGTACCATCGGTACCCTGCGACCCAAGAATTTCATCCATGTGGTATTGAACAACGCCTCCCACGAATCGGTGGGAGGAATGCCCACCATTGCCAAAGCTGTGGATCTCACTGCAGTGGCCAAAGCGGCAGGGTATGTTGCCGTGTACCGTATCGAAGAGCAGTATCAATTGCTTGAAGTACTCACCCGGCTTGAGGTTCCACAGGAAGGACCGGTGTTTGTGGAGGTTGTGGTGGCATCGGGATCGAGAGGCGATCTGATCCGACCCGACACCACCCCGATAGAGAACAAGGATGCATTCATGAGCGGTCTCGCTGGAGATGCGACATGAACACGCCATCGTTTCACAATCCGGTGGCCATCTCCTTCCTAGAGCCCTATGGATGGGAGGAGCGGTTGCGGTCCCTGGTCGATGAAAAGGAGCCCGTCTTGTTCCTCTATTCCAAGAGTGCGTTTGCCTCGGTCGACGGAGATGGTACACTATTGCGATGGCTCGGAACACAGCGGCATGTGACCGTATTGACTGGCATCATGAGCAATCCTTCCTTCACCTATCTTGCCGATGTTCGCAAGAAGCTGGGTCCAATTCCATCGACCGTGGTCGCCATGGGAGGGGGGTCCACCATCGATGTGGCGAAGATCCTCATCGCTTTGCAAGCATATCCTTCCGACCTTGAATCGGGTGATCTGCTCTCCATTGTCGAGGAAAAGCAGTATGTGGCAGCGAAAGATGCCTCGCATCTGATTGCGGTTCCCACCACCGCGGGTACCGGATCGGAACTCACCAAGTGGGCCACGATCTGGGACATGGTGCACAAGCGCAAGTACTCGGTGGAGCGGGAGGATCTCTATCCTGCTCAAGCCTGGGTGGACCCGGGACTGACGGTGGGGCTTCCCGAACAGATCACACGGAGTACCGGGCTTGATGCCCTCAGCCATGCCGTGGAAGCCTATTGGTCGGTGAAGAGCAATCCCATCGTACGCCGACTCGCCTCACAAGCAATTGTCCAGATACGACAATTCCTCGAAAGGGCGATCGATAATCCAAAAGATATGGAAGCACGGGAGGGGATGTGCATGGGATCGGTGTTTGCCGGTCTCGCCTTCTCCCAGACCAGGACGACGGCTTGCCATGCGCTCAGTTATCCTTTGACTGCACGGTACGATATTCCCCATGGGATGGCGGTGGCCTTGTGGCTGGCTCCAGTGATGAAGTTGAACTGGGATGCAATTCGGGAGAAACAGTTGTTCACCTCGGCCTTCAGGTGTAGTAGCCGTGAAGAGATCGAACAATGGTTGCATACACTTGTCGATTCCTCCTTGTGGAAGGAGTATGGGATCACCCAAGCATCTTTGCGTGAGATCTATTCCGACAACGACTTCATGAAAGATCGTTTGGGCAACAATCCTGTGGCGATCGATTTGGACGCAATATTACCGTTAATCGAGAGTGGTTCTTTTTAGCACCATTGGGCTGCTCTTATGGATGTTGCATTTCACCTGATATAATCCCATAAGATTTTGGGCATGCAATACATGCATATGATCACTATCAACAGAAGTCTATTTCTTTTGGTTGAACGGCAAAGAGTGATCATCCTTCTTGCTTCTTTTCGGTTGCCTTCGAATATCAGATATTTTGTCTTCTTGAGCATCTTTCTGTAGAGATACTCCCGATAGCTCGGGGATGCTGCCGGTAATGATTTCATTTCTTCGAACAATACATCGGCATATCGGGTACTTGAATCCATAAGGGAAGCCTTTCGGTTGCTTTCCCTATTCATTGCATTCAAATAGACTGTTGCCAGAATCTGATTGGAATACGCGATGGGAAATTGCAGTGCGATCAATCGCCACATTTCCAAATCTTCACCCCTGCGAATACCAATGGGAAAATATCCCACCGCATCAAATACTCTTTTTGGTATCACTACAGAGGACGCTGAAATAAAAAGATTCTTCGATGCTATGGCGAAATAGTCACTGAGATATCCTTTCCAACCTTCAGTGAAGTCTCTCTTGATATGCTTCGGTAT